>JAJBAV010000005.1 GCA_020532085.1 Candidatus Cloacimonadota bacterium
CTGCTCCGCTTTCAGGAATACCTCCTGCAACGATTGGTCTTTTGGTCGTGGCATCTCGCCTCCAGAATTTAGATTCTGGAGACAAAATAAGCAACATATATGATTTGTCAACATGGAATTTGTATAACAACTTAGCCCAGAGTGAAGCGCAGCGGAACCCTGGGTTTGGCGTCCAAATGTGCAAACTAGCCCCCCGGAGGCGGCACAAATCTCTGCCAGGCTTGGAGTGTTGCCCCTGCGGGGCTGATCCCCCTAACCCCCACCCGGTTTGAAAGAGAGCAAAAAAATGGCCCCCGCAGCAGCGGAGGCCTGGAAACGGTCCGGAGTCAAGCTTATTCGCGTCCGATGGAGATGTAGGTGATGCCCTGTTCGCGCAGGTGAGAGGGTTCGAACTGGTTGCGGCCGTCGAAGAGGACGGGGTTTCTGAGGGCTTGTTTCACCTGTTCAAGATCCGGGTAGCGGAACTGGTGCCATTCGGTGACCAGGATGAGGGCGTCGGCGCCTTCCAGAATGGAATACTGGTCCTGGCCAAAGCTGAGGCCATCGCGATCGCCGAAGATGCGCCTGGCCTCTTCCATGGCGGCGGGATCGTAAGCCCGGACCCTCGCCCCGGCTTCGATGAGGGCGTTGATGATCACCACGGCTGGAGCTTCGCGCATGTCGTCGGTTTTGGGTTTGAAAGCCAGACCCCAGAGGGCGAAGGTCTTTCCGGCCAGGTTTTCGCCGAACATGCGCTTGATCTTGTGCACCAGAACTAGTTTCTGCCCCCGGTTGATCTCTTCCACAGCCTCGGCGATGAGGGGCTGAAGCCCTGCCTGGCGGTGCATCTGGATGAGAGCGCGAACATCCTTGGGAAAGCAGGAACCGCCGTAGCCCACGCCGGGATAGATGAACTTGTAACCAATGCGGCTGTCGGAACCGATGCCGTTGCGCACCTCGCCGATGTCGGCTCCGAGGGCCTCGCAGAGGCGGGCGAGTTCGTTCATGAAGGATATCTTGGTGGCCAGCATGGCATTGGCAGCGTATTTGGTCATTTCCGCGGAGCGGACGCTCATGATGATGATGCGTTCGTGCGTGCGGTTGAAGGGCAGATAGAGTTCACGCAGCACTTCCCCGGCTTGGGGGTCGTCGGCGCCTATCACCACGCGGTCCGGACCCATGAAATCGGCGATGGCGGCGCCTTCCTTCAGAAATTCTGGATTGGAGACCACCGCGAAGGGGATTTCCACCTCGCGCTGGGCCTGAACTTCCCTGATGGTGTTGGCCACGAGGTCGGCGGTGCCCACCGGGACCGTGGATTTGTTGACCACGATCTTGTATTCCGCCATGCTGCGGGCGATGTCCCGCGCCACAGCCAAAACGTATTGCAGATCGGCTGAACCGTCCTGATCCGGCGGTGTGCCCACGGCTATGAAGATCACGCTTGAGGCCGCCACAGCCCCGGCGATGTCGGTGGTGAAACTCAGCCGGCCAGCGGCACTGTTTGAGGCCACCAGTTCCTGCAGCCCCGGTTCATAGATGGGGATCTCGTGGTTTTGCAGCCGGGAGATCTTGGCCGCGTCGTTGTCCACGCAGATAACGTGATTGCCCATATCCGCGAAACAGGCTCCGGTAACCAGGCCCACGTAGCCCGAACCAATCACTGCCAAATTCATGCTTGTTCCTTCCTTTTCCTGAACCAAGCCACGGTTTCCTTGATCCCGTCCTCCAGCGCGTAGATGGGGCTCCAGCCAAGCTCTTTGAAGGCTTTGGAACTGTCCAGCATGGAACGGCGCAGATCACCTTTGCGGGCGGGGCCGCTCTGGGGCTGGATCTCCTTGCCCAGTTGCCAGAGGATGGTTTTATACAGCTGCGAGGTGGTGGTCTCCACGCAGGTGCCGATGTTGAAAGCGTCGTTGGCGCCGCGTTCGAGGGCGGCCAGATTGGCCCGGACCACGTCTTTCACGTAAACGTAGTCGCGGATCATGCCCTCGGGCGCATCCGGATAGGCATAGAGGGTGGGAGCGGAATCCGCGAGCAGCTTTTCCACAAAAATGGAAACCACGCCCGCTTCGCCCTGGGCGGCCTGACGGGGGCCAAACACGTTGGCATAGCGCAGGATGGTGTATTCCAGTCCGTACTGGTGCCGATAGAAGCGCAGATAGTTTTCTCCGGCCAGTTTGTTGATGGCATAAACCGAGAGAGGCTGAGGCAGGTAATTTTCCGTGGTGGGATACTCTTCCGCTTCTCCGTAAATAGCTCCCCCGGAAGAGATAAAGACCACTTTCCTGATGTGATGCTTCACGCAGTTTTCAAGGACGTTGATGAGGCCCAGCAGGTTGATCTCGGCATCGAGCTGCGGCTCCGTTATTGAGCGGGGCACGCTCACCTGGGCGGCGTGATGGTTCACCACATCCGGCCGTTCGGCCGCGAAGACCTCCGCCAGGGCGGGATCGCGGATATCGAGCTGGTAAAACTTCACCAAGGGATCCAGATTGGCGCGGTCGCCGCTGGACAGATCGTCGACCACAACCACCTGATGCCCCGCTTCCAGACAGGCATCCGCCACGTGGGAGCCGATGAACCCGGCCCCTCCAGTGATCAAAATCTTCATCTTTCTTCCTCCACAATCGAGTATTCGCCCAGGATCTTCACGTCGCGCGGATCGATCTTCACCAGCACGGCCTGCCGCAGGATCTGCACCTGGAGGCGCACCTCGTCGAGCCTGGCATGGCTTTCCACCACACCGGTGACGCCTTTGAGCGCTCCCGACGTGATCTCCACCTGCAAGCCTTCCGAAAGCCAGAGGGTGTTTTCCAACTCGATCTCTGGGGAGCGGCTGAGCTTGAGGTTCTTCAGTTCCTGCAGCAGCTGGTCCTGGCGGGAAACGCGGATGAAGGACACCGTGTAGCCGGAGATGAGCAGGGTCTGGCGCTGGCGGGGATCTAGCACAACGAAGAGATAGCTGGGAAACATGGGCTTGGTGAAGTTGACAATTCTGCGCTGATAGACGCGTTTGCTATCCATCTGGGGCAGATAGTAGGTGATGCCGCTGCGCCGGGCGTATTCGGCCAGTTTCTTTTCACAGCGCGGTTTGGTGTGGATCACTTCCCAGCGCTGGCCGTCCGGGGCGGGGGCCAGCTCTCCGAAGAGCTCGTCGATCAAAACCGGGGTGTGGGTGGCCATTCCGGGTCAGTATCTGTAATGGTCGGGCTTGTAAGGGCCTTCGATGGGAACGTTGATGTACTGGGCCTGGTGTTTGCTCAGATGGGTGAGCCGCACTCCCAGCTTGTCCAGATGCAATCTGGCCACCTCTTCGTCGAGGGCCTTGGGCAGGATGTAAACACCGGTCTCGTGGTCATTTTGCCAGAGTTCCAGCTGCGCCAGCACCTGATTGGTGAAGGAACAGCTCATCACGAAGGAGGGATGGCCGGTGGCGTTGCCGAGATTTACCAGGCGGCCTTCTGAGAGTAGGATGATCGCTTTGCCATTGGGCAGATGGATCTGGTCCACCTGGGGTTTCACCGTTTCACGCACAACGCCTTCCATTGAGTAAAGCTTGTCCACTTGGATCTCGTTGTCGAAATGGCCGATGTTGCAAACAATGGCGTGGTTTTTCATCTTGAGCATGTGGTCCACGCGGATCACGTCGCAATTGCCGGTGGCGGTTACAAAGATGTCCGCCTCTTCCAGCATGTTGTCCACGGTGTTCACTTCAAAGCCTTCCATGGCCGCCTGCAGCGCGCAGATGGGATCGATCTCGCCTACGATCACCCGGGCGCCGAAACCGCGCATCGATTGGGCGCAGCCCTTGCCCACGTCGCCATAGCCGCACACCATCACCACCTTGCCGGCCACCATCACGTCGGTGCCGCGCTTGATGCCGTCGGCCAAGGATTCGCGGCAGCCGTAGAGATTGTCAAATTTGGATTTGGTCACCGAGTCGTTCACGTTGAAAGCCGGGAAGAGCAATTCACCCGCCGCCAGTTTCTGGTAGAGCCGGTTGACCCCGGTGGTGGTCTCTTCGCTTGCGCCTTTGAGGTTCTGGGCCACCCGGTGCCACTTCTGGGGATCGTTTTGGAGTCCGGCGATCAGCAGTTCCTGCACCAGCCGCAGTTCGGCGGATTCGGCGTTCGCCTCGGGCAAAGCCCCGGAGGACGCGAACTCGTTTTCCAGCCTGAAGCCTTCGTGCACCATCAGGGTGGCGTCTCCCCCATCGTCCACGATGAGGTCGGGGCCGCCCTCAGGCCATGAGAGCGCTTTCAGCGTGCATTGCCAGTATTCCCGCAGGGTCTCGCCCTTCCAGGCGAAAACGGGGATCCCGCAGGCAGCGATGGCCGCCGCCGCGTGGTCCTGGGTGGAAAAGATGTTGCAACTGGCCCAGCGGACCCGGGCCCCCAGTTCCACCAGGGTTTCAATCAGTACGGCTGTTTGCACCGTCATGTGCAGGCTGCCGGTGATCTGGGCCCCCTGGAGGGGTTTCCTGCCGCTGAATTTCTGGCGCAGGGCCATCAGCCCAGGCATCTCGATCTCGGCCAGTTCGATTTCTTTGCGGCCAAAAGAGGCCAGAGCGATATCCGCTACGGAATATTCCATGTCATCCATCCTCTTGATAAAATTAGTGCCGGACCCAGCGTTGTGTGGATCCGGCACGTTATGATCAGTTATCTTCTGTGGAATCCGCCGCCGCCGCGTCCGGAACTGCGGCGATCGCCGCCCCGGTCGTCACGCCTTGGAGGACGGTCGTGTTTGGGAGCGTTGGGATCGGGCTCGGGATTGCCGGCCACTCCTTTCATGGTGAGAGACAGCTTGCCTTTATCCATGCCCAGGCTCTTCACGTGGACGATGTCGCCCATTTTGACCATGTCTTCCGGATGTCCGATGCGGCTGTGGTGCATCTGGGAAACGTGGACCATGCCTTCCTTGGCGCCGCCAAGGATCTTCACGAACACGCCGTAGGGCTCGATCCGGGTGACCGGACCTTCAAATTCCTCGCCCACTTCGGGATCGATCGCGATGCCTTTGATGATCTCTTTGGCTTTCATGATCGAATCCTTGTTCGGGGAAAGGATGCGCACGGTGCCGTCGTCGTTGATGTCGATCTCCACCTGGCAGGCTTCGATGATCGATTTGATCATCTTGCCGCTCGGCCCGATGATCTCGCCGATCTTGTCGATGGGAACCTTGAAGGCTTCAATGCGCGGAGCGGTGGGAGCCAGGTCTTCCCTGGGCTCGGCGATGCATTCGCCCATGATGTCCAGGATCCTGAAACGCGCGGCATGGGCCTTTTCCAGGGCAATCCGCATGATGTCGCGGGTGATGCCTTCCACCTTGATGTCCATCTGCATGGCGGTGATGCCTTCACGGGTGCCGGCGCACTTGAAATCCATGTCGCCCAGATGGTCCTCCAGGCCCATGATGTCGGTGAGGATCACATATTTGTCACCATCCATGATCAAGCCGTTGGCAATGCCGGCCACCGGCGCCTTGATCGGAACGCCCGCGGCCATCATGGCCAGGCAGCCGCTGCAGATCGAGGCTTGGGACGAGGAACCGTTGGATTCCAGGGTGTCGGCCACGATGCGCATGGTGTAGGGGAAGGCCTCGCGATCCGGCAAAACGGCTTTCAGGGCGCGTTCAGCCAGGTTTCCATGTCCCAGTTCGCGGCGTCCCACCGGGCCCATTCTGCCGGCTTCGCCCACGCTGAAAGGCGGGAAGTTGTAGTGCAGGTAAAAGTATTTCTTGTACTCGATCTCGAGGCCGTCGATCACCTGTTCGTCGCTGCCGCCACCGAGGGTGATGGTGCCCAGGGACTGGGTTTCGCCCCGGGTGAACAACGCGGAACCGTGCACGACCGGCAGTACGTCGATCTCGCAGGTGATCTCGCGGATGTCATCCAAACCCCGGCCATCCACGCGGTGGTGTTTGTCCAGGATGGACTGCCGCACATAGCGGCGGATCAGCTCTTCAAAGGCGTCCTTATACCATTTTTCGTTCTCTTCAAAGCCTTCCGGGTCCTCAGCCTGATACTTTTCCAGCATCTCGGCCTCGGCGGCGTCGAAGGCGTCCTGGCGTTCCTGCTTGCCCAGGATCACGGCGGCTTCAGCGATGCGGCTGCCATAGACGGCTTCCACCCTGCCCATGATGTCGGCCGGGACTTCCAGCAACTTCACTTCGACCTTGGCTTTTCCGATCTCAGCGGCCATGTCGGCCTGGAGGGCGCAGAGTTTCTTGATCTCTTCATGGCCGGTGTAAACGGCGTCCAGGATGGTTTCTTCACTCAGCTCCAAAGCCGAGGATTCCACCATCACCACCGAAGTGGCTGAGGCGGCAACATCCAGATCCAGCTTGGAACTGCCGTTCATCTGGCTCTGATATGGGTTCACCACGATCTGATCATCGATGAGGCCCACTTTCACGCCCGCGATGGGACCGTGGAAGGGGATGTCTGAAAGAGTGAGGGCCAGCGAAGCGCCGAAGATGCCCAGGGCGGAGGGATCGGTCTCACCGTCGTAGGCGAGAACGTTCAGCACCACGTGCACCTGGTTTCGGAATCCGTCTGGAAAGAGGGGCCGGATGCTGCGGTCGATCACGCGGGCGGAGAGGGTGGCATCGGTGGTGGGGCGGGCTTCACGTTTGAAAAAGCCGCCGGGGATCTTGCCGCTGGCGTACATTTTTTCGATGTAATCCACTGTGAGCGGGAAGAAATCCTGGTTTTCCACCGGGTCCTTGCTCATGGTGGCGGTAACGAGGACAGCGCTGCCCCCGTAACGGATGAACACGCTACCGTTGGCCTGTTTGGCCATTCTGCCGGTTTCCACGTAAAGCGGGCGGCCGCAGAAATCGAGTTCGCGTTTGATAATGTTGAAGTTGTGCATTTACTTCTCCTGGTTGTTCCGAGGGAGAAGAAGCAATAGGCTGAAAACCCGGGCCGCTCTCAGCGTATTGCTCGTACTCCCCTGGAGGTTGATGTCTCGTGTCCGGACCTGTTCCGGACGTTCAGAAAAGAGGAAGGTGGATCCCGCCAATAAAACTTGTGAGAATCCACCTCATCCTATTTTTGGCGGAATCTATCTGCGGATCTTCAGCGCTTTGATCAACTCTCGGTAGCGGTTGATGTCTTTCCGCTTGAGGTAATCGAGCAAGCGCCTTCTCTGCCCGATCAGTTTCAACAGCCCGCGTCTGGTGCTGAAGTCCTTCGAGTGCTCTTTCAGGTGGACCGTGATGTCGTTGATCCGCCGGGTGATGAGAGCAACCTGAACTTCAGGCGAGCCGGTGTCTGATTCATGGAGTTTAAACTCTGCCATGATAGCCGTTTTGGCCTCAGGTTTAAGTGCCATTTCATTCTCCTATGGAATTTTGAGTCAGTTTTTTGGGAGCCGCCGATTTGTCCAGTTCTTTTTTCCCGGCTGTCATGCAGCGGTCTTGGAAATCCTTACGTCAGGTTGGCCTGCCGCCTCTTCCCCATGTATCCTGACACTTCCGGCAAAAAAGCAGGACGCCCGGGAAGTCCGGGCGTCCAGATATCAGAATGTGACCAAGGTCACAGTTTGCTGATGAGGTCGTTCACGCGGCCAAGCCGGGCGTTGATGTCGTTGATCGCGGAGGATTCGCTGGCCCTGCTTCTCGCGCTGTTAAGGTTGTCACGGGCTTTGCCAAGCAGCGACTGGGCGTTGCCTTTGGCGGCGTCACGCTTCTTTCTGAGGTCGGTGGCTTTTTTGCCCACAGCGGCTGAAGCTTGGCGGTCAAGGTCCAGATAGCTGTTGTAGGCGTCGGTGCCCCTGGATTGGAAAACCGAAGCCAGGATCACGTAGGGCTGATACAGACCTGCATCCTTGGAGATGGTGAGGTTGGCGTTGGTTTCCGCGTCGTTGTATTTGTTCTGGGACAGGTAGATGGCAGCCAGGTTCAGGTAGACATAGGGATTGTTGGGGTCGATCTTCTTGAGGGCGTTGATGGTTTCGATCGCCTTGCTATCCTTGTTGTCGGTGCGGTAGAGGTTCACCAGGTTCAGATAGGCGTTCACGTTGTTGGGATCGTTTTTGATCAGGCCTTCGTATCTGGCGATGGCGTCTTGGATGCGTCCGCTTTTCTGATAGGCTGTGGCCAGGCGGCTGCTGATGATATCGTTGTCGGGGGCCAATTCAAAGGCTTTTTCCAGCATGGGGATGGATTCTGCGTAATTACCCTCATCGTAGAGCATGAAAGCCAGGCGGACGTTGGCCGCGGAGTATTCCGGATCGATGGCGAGGGCTTTCTGGAAGGCGGCTTTGGCCTTAACCGCGTTGCCCTGCTGGTCGTAAAGGTTGCCCACGGCCAGCCAGGTTTCGGCGTCGTTGTTGGCTTCGGCGAAGCCTTCCATCAGGGTGATGCGCTTGGCGGTCTGGTTGGTCTTTTCATAGATGTCGTTCAGCGCGCGCATGATGGTGAGGTTCTTGGGATCCGCTTCAAAGCCCTTCACGAAGGTGGCCTCGGCAAGGTCGTTGCGTTCGGTTTTCAGGTAAGTGTTGCCAAGGTAGATGTAGGCATCCACCTTGTCCGGTTTGAGAGCGACCACCTGTTTGAGCGATTTTTCGGCCTCCATGTAGTTGCCGTTGTTGTAATAGCTGGTGGCGATGTTGAAGATCTTGTCCATCTCGCCGGAGACGAAGCCGTCAAGCTCCTTCATCATGCCTTCATCGAGGGCCTGCCAGCGGGAGGTTTTGTCTTTGCCAACGTTGAAGCTGACCTGTTTGAGCTCGCCGGAAAGGGTGCTGTACATGCGCATTGTGATGCCGTATAGGCCGGGGCGGTTTTCGCTCACGCTGCCCATCACGATCACTTCGGAAGAGAGGTTTTTGGAAATCTCCACCATCTCTTCCTTTTCAAGTTCTTCCACATCGTTATAGCCGGTCTCGCGGAAATGCAGTTCCGTCTCTTCCATGTCCAGAAGAGTGTAGTTGGCATATTTGTCAAAAGTGAGGTCAAGATCTCTCACAGTGAGGATCTTGGTGATGTAACGGCTGGGGCTGTCCAGCGCCTTGAGAGGCAGGATCGCCACTTTGGTGGTGATCTCAGCCTTGGGCACGGCCTCGGTGACGGTCTTGGTGCCGGCACAGGCGTAGAGGCCGAGCATCGCGGCGAGGACGATTATTATCCACTTGTTCATTTATTCCTCCCGGAAATTATATTTTTCTTTGTCGCTAAGCATTTTCAGCGGCCTTATCTGTCAAGGAAAAGCTGCCGGGGCAAGCCGTCAGAGGATTTTCAGGCTGCCGTGGGTGACTGTCATCCTTACACCATCCATACCGTCCAAAAGCAAAAATCCTGCGTCCGTGAGTCCAGCAATCCGGCCAAGCAGGGTTTCGTTGCCATTTTCCACCTCAGCTTCCCGGCCCAGGCCATGCAACCTTGCCGCGCAGTAGTTGATGTAAGTTTGGGGCGAAGCCAGCAGGCCGGAATGGTGGCTAACGCTGCGCACAAGCAAGTCGGCAAGACAATCATTGGACACAGGCATCTTTATGTATGAAGATAAATTAGCAGCGTTCAATTCAAGTAACACATCATCTGGTTCGAGGTTGGTGTTCAACCCCAGGCTGATCAGGTAGCGGGGGGGATTTTGCCACTGCTGGCAGAGGATGCCAGCCAGTTTCTTGTCCTCCAGATAGATATCGTTGGGCCACTTCACGCTGAGCTGGCTGAGCCCGAAAGACCTGGTCAGCAGTTTGTGCAGGCAAAACCCCACATAGAGGGGGAAAGAAGGCACCGCCCGGGAATGGAAAAAGTCGAAACTGAACCAGAGCCCGCCCGGGGGTGAGTGCCAGGTGTTCTTGCCCCGGCCTACCCCAGCGGTTTGGCTTGCGGCACGTATGATCCAGAGGTCGCTGTCCGATCCGGTGGCGGCCAGCCTGGCGTGTTCCAGTTTGCTGCTGTCCAGCGTATCGTAAAAAACCTTCGTGATCATGAGATGTACATCGCGTCGCCGTAGCTGAAAAACCGGTATCTTTCCTCCACCGCGAGCTGGTACGCGCGCCGGACCAGTTCGTAGCCGGCAAAGGCGGAGATCATCATCAGCAGCGAGGATTTGGGCAGATGGAAATTTGTGATGAGGGCATCCGCGACCTGGATCTCGCGGCCCGGATAGATGAAAATGTTGGTCCAGTGCGAGCCACTTTCCAGGCAGGTCCCGTTCCAGAAACTCTCCAGCGTGCGCACCGAAGTGCTGCCCACGGCGATCACGCGCCGCCCTTCCGCTTTGGCAGCGTTGATTGCGGCTGCGGTTTCCCCGGGTAGGGTGCAGAACTCGCTGTGCATCTTGTGGGCGTCTATGCGCTGGCATTTCACCGGCAGAAAGGTTCCCATCCCCACGTGGAGGATCACCTCCACCACCCGCACCCCTTTAAATTTCAGGGCTTCCAGCAGTTCGGAGCTGAAATGCAGGCCGGCGGTTGGAGCGGCCACTGAGCCTGGGGCTTGGGCATAGACGGTTTGATAGTCGCCGCGGTCGCTGGATGCGTCCGGACGCTTGATGTATGGAGGCAAAGGAACATGTCCGATCCGCTCGATCTCCTGCCAGTATGTATCCGGTCCCTCAAACTCGATCTCCCGTAAACCGTCTTCATCCGCGAGCGACATCCAGCCTTTCAGATAGGGTGAAAACTGCAGCCACTGAGCTGTTTTGAGCCGTTTGCCGGGATGGACCATGCACTTCCAGCGCGCTCCGTCCAACCTGTGCAAGAGAAGGACCTCGATCCGCGCGCCGGTGGCTTTCTCCCCGTGGAGGCGGGCGGGGATCACCTTGCTGGAGTTCACCACCAGAACTTCTCCGGGGGCCAGCAGATCCAGGATGTCCGCAAATTCGCCGTGGACAATGTTCCCCGTTGCCCGCTCCACCCGCATCAGGCGAGAGCTGTCGCGTTTCTCAAGGGGATGCTGGGCGATCAATTCCGGCGGCAGTTGGTAGTTGTAGGCATCAATATCAAGTAAATCTGTCATGACGCGTCCCTCGCAAACCTCTCGTCAGATCCCCGCAAGTTTGGCGGCCATTGGGCGGGAGGCGCTCAACTGCCCATGCCCTGGGGATTTAGCAGGGGAGCAGACATTCCCCCGTCCAATAGGATGTTCTGTCCGTTCAAGTTTGCTAGTTCGGGGCTCAATAACAATTCTGCGAGGTGGCGAATCTCATCCAGGGAGATCAGCTTTCCGGTGGGGCTGGCCGCGCGGTAAGCAGCGAAATAGCGCTGGCGGAAGGCCAGGTATTCACCTTCATAGTCACTCTCAAGGTCTGTCTCCACCGGGGCCGGCGAGATGGCGTTGATCAAAACGTTGTCCGGAGCGGTTTCCAAAGCCACGCTGCGCGCCAGGTTCACGATCGCGGCTTTGGCCGCCGCGTAAGCCGAACCGCGGTTTAGGCCGGTGAGCGCCACATTCGAGCCGAACAGCACGATCCGCCCGAATCTTTCTTGAAGCATGCCTGGAAGGCATGCCCTGAGAACATTGCAGGTCATGTTCACATTGGTGTTGAACACTTCCTGCCAAACTTCAGGTTCGCCCTCGGCCAAAGTTTTGGCGTCGTAACTGCGCACCGCGGCTGTGTGCACAAGAGAGGCCCGAACGGCGTTCAAGGCCACACAAGCCTCTTCCAGGGAAGAGCTCAGGGCGTCAGGGTCCAGTAGATCGCAGGTTTTGATCAAGATCCCCGGCTTGGAGCGCAGGTCCTCCAAACGTTCGGATCCTGAGTGCACCAACAGCAGCAACGGCAGGCGCGATTCCGCCCAGGACCGGGCGAGATGAGAGCCCACCTGTCCGTTGGCGCCGGTGATGATCAACAGCCGGTTCATGGCTTGATTATCCGCTCCACCAGGCGCAGCGCGACCTCGAACTTGTCGCCGCTCAGTACCGGGGGCCTGGCGTTTTTGGCATCATTCGCGCTGATGACTGAAAGGGTGGTCTGATCAGCCCCGGCAGTATCCAGGTGATTCACGCAGATGAGGTCCAGATTCTTGCGCTGCAGTTTCTCCCTGGCGTTGGCCACCAAATTGTCGGTTTCCGCGGCGAAGCCCACCAGCATCTGTTTCTTGGTTTTCAGCTTTCCCAGCTGGGCCAGGATATCCGGGGTGGGCACCAGTTCCAGATTGAGGTTGCCGCCTTTCTTGATCTTGCGGGAAGCGGCTTTGAGCGGCTTGAAGTCCGATACGGCGGCGCATTTGACGATGATCTGGCAGCCCTTGGCGGACTTGAGCACGGCGTCGTGCATCAGTTGCACCGTGGGCGCGAAGATGGCCTGATGCAGATAGTAGGGTGGTTTTTCGTCCATCAAACCGTGGACCAGAGTCACTTTGGCCCCCCTCAGCGCGAAAGCCCGGGCGATGGCCAGGCCCATCCTGCCGCTGGACCGGTTGGTGATCATGCGCATGGGATCGATCGGTTCGGCGGTGGCGCCGGCGGAGACCATAACGCTGGTCCCGGACAGATCCTCAGGATACTCCAGAAAGCAGCGGATGGCGCAGAGGACCTCAGAGTTGGGGGGATATTTGCCCTTGCCTTCATAACCACAGGCGAGCAAGCCGGTGACGGGTTCCAGGATGTGCTGGCCCCGTTCGCGCAGGGTCTGCAGATTGGCCTGGGTGGCAGGGTTTTCATACATGTTCACATTCATCGCGGGAACGTAGAGGACAGGTTTGGTGTGCGCCAGCAGGGTGGTGGAAAGCAAGTCGTCGGCAAGGCCGCGCGCGGCTTTGGCCACGATGTTGGCCGTGGCGGGTGCCACCACGATGAGGTCCGCCCAGTCCGCCAGGGTAATGTGCGGGATGGGGTCCGCGTCCTCAAACAGCGAACTGTGGGCGCTGCCGTGGGTGATGGCGGCAAAGTTTATTCCCGCGACGAAGTTCTGGGCGTTATCAGTTAAAACGGTCTTCACGCTGAATCCCGCCTTGCTTAGCAGGCTGGCCAGTTCGATCGCCTTGTAAGCGGCGATGCCACCGCTCACGCCAAGTAGTATGTTCTTGTTCATATCAAGCTCTTTAATCCTTTTCGCCATCTTTTTGCCCGCTCCGCATTATGTCAATCCAAAACATCGGCTGCTCCCCCGCTTTCAGTCTCCAAGCGCCAAACCACGCCAGTTCCGGGCTGCAGATGCCAGCCTGTCTGGGATGCGTTTGCCCCGCCCAGGCTGAAGATCAACTCCGCGTTTGGAGCCGGCCGGTATTCCCGCGTCACGGTGGAAAGATTCAGCACCACGCAGACGCTGGCCGTGGCATGGCAACGCTTCCAGGCCAGCAGCCCGTCCGGAACATCCAGAAAAGCGAAATCCCCCTCCGTGAAGAGATTGTCCGACCGCCGGAGACGGATCAACTTCTGGTAAAATTCCCGCAACTCACGGGCTTTGTCATCCTGTTCCCAATCCCAGTTGAAGGGCCGGCGGTTGTCCGGGTCGCGGCCTCCCGCCATGGCGATCTCGTCGCCGTAATAGATGTGCGGCGCGCCCACAAAGGTCATCTGGAACAGCAGCGCCTGTTTCAACCGGCCGAGGTCGCCTCCGGCCAGTTCCATGATCCGCACGGTGTCGTGGCTACCCAGCAGGTTCATCATCGCGCCCGCGGACTGCGTTGGATATTCCGCCAGTCCGGCGGAAACGCGGTCACAAAAGCTTTTGCGGTTTGTGATGCCCAGAAGGAAAAACTCGATCACGGGGTCCTTGAAATGGGCGTAGTTCATCACCGAATCGAAATAGCGATGGTTCACCCAGCCCCGCGCGCTTTGCCAGATCTCGCCAACGATCCAAGCCTCCGGTTTCAGCTCTTTAACCCGGCCGCGAAACAGCTCCCAAAACCAGTAGGGAACTTCATCGGGAACGTCGAGGCGAAAACCGTCGATCCCCATCTCCAGCAGCCACCAGCGCGCGCAATCCAGCAAATGGTCCACCAAGGGCTGATTGGGAACGGCCTGGCCGATGTCTTTGACGTAGTTTTCGGCCGGATGGGCGCGGCTGAGGTCGAAATTGAGGTCCGGCATGTCTTTGATGCCCCACCAGCACTGGTAATGCTCTTTGGGCTTGAAATCCGGCGGCAGCGGCTCCGGCAACGGCCATTTATGCCAGTCGTACCAATTCCAATATCGCGAATCCGGGCCTTTGTCCACGCCATCGCGAAAGGCCCAAAAATCCTCGCCGGTGTGATTGAAAGCCACGTCCAGGATCACCCTGATCCCCGCCGCGTGGGCCGCTTTAACAAGGTCCCGCAGTTCATCATCCGTGCCGAAATGCGGATCGACCCGCTTGAAATCAGCGGCATCGTACTTGTGGTTCGATCTCGCCTGCCAGAGCGGGTTGAAATAGATCACGTTGATGCCCAGATCGCCAAGGTAGGGCAGTTTCTGCCGCACTCCGGCGATGTCACCACCGTAGAAGGACCACCAGTCCGGCTTTCCCTCTTCCAGCCAGGGACTCTGTTTCAGGCCGCTGATGTCATGCCAGTCCCGCACCAGATGGAAGTATTCGCGTTGCGGAGGCAGCAGTTCACCCTCCGGTGGCGGCGTTCGGCAGTCGGCATAGTAATCCTCCCTGAAGTCGGGATCGTTGCTGGGATCGCCATTGCAGAAGCGGTCTGGGAATATCTGGTAGATCACCGCGTCGCGCACCCAATCCGGAACGGCGAAGACCGGCAGGCTGGACAGTTCGATCAGACGGGGTGTAAGCTTGTCCGGATCAAAAGAAAAGCCTTCCGCGCCATAGCCGAGGCTGAAATCTTCCGTTTCGCCCCGGATCAGCACTTCCACGCTGGGCCGGGACGTCTGGAACAGGCAATGCCAAACGGCTTGATTGCCGCTGACGCCCACAGGCTTAAGTTCATGCTCCCTGCCTGCGATGACAGCCCTGAATTGCGCTTCCAGCCCGGGATGCCAGCTGAAACGCAGCTCAAATTCCCCGTCCGACAGGCGGTTTAGCTCCAGATACTGGTCCCGACGTACATCCAGACAGGCCGGATCATCCCGCACCTGGTGCCAGCTTAGGCGGGGCGGGCCCTCAGTGGCCACGTTCAGCACGGAATTCTCACCCCCAAAGGGATCCGGCTCGCGCATGGGATTGGCCGGGTCCGGCATCCAGTTGCCGTCCACGATCAGTTTATAGCGATGGCTTCCCGGTTCCACGGGCAGTTTGAGGATGTAGATACCACCGAGGTCGATCAGGTCGAGGATCGCCCAGCCGGTGAAATCCCCGGCCAATCCAACCAGATGTTTGCCCGCCGTGGGGGCTTGGTATTGAAAACTGATCTCAGGCATGTTTCAAGGTTCGGCCTGGACTCAGGCCTTGCTTTTCTTTGCGCCGGATTTTCGCGGGGCTTTCTTTGGCTTTCTTTCCAGCTGGGCTTCGCGCAGGTAGTGGGTTTTGAGGTATTGCCCCGTGAAGGATTTTGGATTTTGCATCAGCTCTTCCGGGGTGCCTGTCGCCACCACGTAACCTCCGGCTTCGCCTCCTTCCGGACCCAAGTCGATTATCCAGTCGGCGGTTTTGATCACATCGAGGTTGTGTTCGATCACCACCACCGTGTTGCCCATGCGCACCAGTTTTGTGAGCACTTTCAGCAGGCGGTTGATATCGTCGAAATGTAGGCCGGTGGTGGGTTCATCCAGCAGATAGAGGGTGCTGCCGGTGCTCACCTTGCTCAGTTCGCGGGCCAGCTTGATACGCTGCGCTTCGCCTCCGGAGAGAGTGGTCGAAGGCTGGCCGAGTTTCACGTAATCCAGCCCCACCTCCATCAGTGTATCCAGTTTGGGATGGATGGAGGGCACGTTCTCGAAAAACTCGAAAGCTTCCTGCACGTCCATGTCCAGCACCTCGGCGATGTTTTTGCCTTTGTAGCGGATGGAGAGCGTTTCCTGATTGTAGCGTTTGCCTTTGCATACGTCGCAGGTTACGTAGATATCGGCCATGAAGTGCATCTCGATCTGGTTCACACCAGCGCCCTGGCAGGCTTCGCAGCGTCCGCCGCGTACGTTGAAGGAAAAACGTCCGGCCGTGTACCCCCGCACCTTGGAAGCCGGCAGCTTGCTGTAGAGCTGGCGGATGGGGTCGAAAAGCTTGATGTAGGTGCTGGGATTGGAACGCGGGGTGCGGCCGATGGGGTCCTGATCGATGCAGATCACCTTGTCGATGTGCTCCAAGCCCGTGATGGCAGACATCTTCCCCACCTTGTGGGTGCTGCGGTAAAAGTGGTTTTGCAGATGTGGATACAGGGTCTGGTTGATCAGCGAGCTCTTACCGCTGCCGGATACTCCGGTTATACAGACGAACATCCCCAGAGGTATCTCCACATCGATGTTTTTCAAGTTGTTCTGCTTCGCGCCGCGGATGGCGATCATCCGGGAGTCGGTTTTCACGCGTGTTTCCGGGATGGGAATGCTCATTCTGCCGCTCAGATAGGCACCGGTGAGAGAGCGTGGATTATTCACCACGTCCTCCACGTTGCCCGCGGCCACGATCTCCCCGCCGTGGATGCCGGCCTTGGGGCCAAAATCCACCACCCGGTCAGCGCTGCGGATGGTGTCTTCATCGTGTTCCACCACGATCACGGTATTGCCCAGGTCGCGCAGTTGGACCAGCATCTGGATCAACTTGTTGTTGTCGCGCTGATGCAGGCCGATGCTGGGTTCGTCCAAAATGTACATCACCCCCACCAGCTGGCTGCCGATCTGGCTGGCCAGGCGGATGCGCTGGCTCTCGCCGCCGGAGAGGGTGGGCGAACGCCGGTCCAGATTGAGATAGTGCAGGCCCACGCTGGCCAGGAAGCCCAGCCGGTTTTTGATCTCTTTGAGGATCTCCTCGGCGATCAGCAGCTGATTGCCGCTGAGCTGGAGCCGGTTGAAAAAGTCAACGGCCTCCCGCACGCTGAATTCGGTAACCGTGCCGATGTTCATCTCCCCCACCCGCACGGCCAGGGAACTGGGTTTTAGCTTTTTGCCCCCGCATTCCGGGCAGGGTTTGTCGCTGATGTATTGCATGTAATAGCGCCGCATGTCCTCGGAGGTGGTTTCGTGCATGCGCCGTTCCAAGGTCGGGATCACGCCCTCGTGACGCATCATGAAGTTGCCGGAGCCGCGTTCATTGGCCCAGGCGATCTTGAATTTCTTGCCCTTGGAACCGTAGAGGACGAGCTGCTTCACGATGTCCGGAAGCTTGTACCAGGGAGTGGAGAGTGAGAAATCGTAAGCCTTGGCCAGATTGCGCACCGTGTTCAGGGTCCAGCTGTCCTGTTTGATTTCCAGCCTGCCCCAGGGCGATACAGCGCCTTCCATGATGGTCAGTTCGGGATCCGGCACCACGAGGTCCGGATCGAATTCCAGTTTGTAGCCCAGTCCGTTGCAGAGCGGACAGGCGCCGATGGGGCTGTTGAAGGAAAAATGCTGGGGCGAAAGCTCTTCGAAACCGATGTTGCAGCGCGCGCAGGAATTGGTGGAGGAAAGCAGCTGGACCTCATTTTCGTCCGTGAAATCGATCTTCACCAGCCCGTCTGTGAGCTTCAGCGCCAGCTCCAGCGAGTCCGCCAGCCGGGATTCGGCCCCCGGTTTGATCACCACGCGGTCGATCACCACGTCGATGTCGTGCTTGCTCTTTTTGTCCAGAACGATGTCTTCGTCCAGATTTCGCAGCTGGCCGTTGATCAGCACCCGCACGAAACCTTCCTGGCGCAGTTCATCCAATTGTTCCTTGTGTTCGCCTTTCCGGCCCTGGGCCAGCGGGGCCAGGATCTGCAGCTTGGTGCCGGAGGGTTTCTGCATCAGGTGTTCGATCATCTGGTCCACGGTCTGCGAACCCACCGGGTCGCCGCAAATGTGGCAATATTGCTTGCCCACCCGCGCGAACAGCACCCTCAGGTAATCGTAGATCTCGGTAACCGTGCCCACCGTGGAGCGCGGGTTCTTGCTGGCGGATTTCTGCTCGATGGCGATCGCCGGAGAAAGCCCCTCGATGTAATCCACGCGGGGTTTTTCCATCTGGCCCAGGAACTGCCGCGCGTAGGCGGAAAGGGACTCCACATAGCGGCGCTGACCCTCGGCGTAAAGCGTGTCAAAAGCCAGGGAGGATTTGCCGGATCCGGAAACGCCGGTGAACACCACCAGCTGGTTGCGGGGAAAAGCCAGGTCGATGTTCTTCAGATTGTGCTCTGATGCGCCTTTTATCACTATCTCGGTTTTCAATTTCATTACCTCGTTGCCGCGCAGGGAATTTTAAAGGCAGGGATTTGTCAAATGAAATGTATGGACTGCAAAGAAGCCGCGGGATGCGGAACGGTAATTGCTTAGTCCTGAGGCAAAGCGTTTTCTTCCGCGCTTGGATTTCAAAACAAGGCCTGATTTAACTTGACAATTTTTCAAGCGGATACAAATTGGCTAACAGAGGTCAAAATGAACAGAATGATCTGGCTGACGTGCTTGTTGCTCAGCCTCTGCCTGGGGGCTGCGGCCCTCACCATATACGACGTCCAGTACACCGCCTCCCGGGGCGTGGATGATTCCTATCCCTCTCCCTGGCTGGGAAAACAGGTCACCCTGGAAGGGATCGTAACCGCCACGGGCTACCGCGGCGAGGGGTTTTTCCTCTCCGAGAAGCTCAGCGGCGCCTGGCGGGGCATCTATGTTCTGGACAGCCGTCACCGTCCCGCCGTTGGCAGCTACCTGCGCCTCAGCGCTGAAGTCGCCGAAAACTTTGGCATGACCTGCCTGCGTGATCTCAGTTCCCTGAAGGTCCTGGACAGCAACCGCACCCTGCCCAGCCCGGTGGTGATCAGCTCCGGCCAGCTGGCCAGCGCCATGGAAGCCGAAGCCTATGAAGGCGTATTCGTCCGTCTGGTCAACACCTCCGTCACCGGCGGCAAAGCCAGGAACGGCCGCTTCACCGTCAGCGACGGCAGCGGACATTGCGGCATCGTGCTGCAGAGCTTTGGCGGCAAGGCCTCCGCCCCCGCCGTCGGCACCCAATATGCCCAGATCACAGGCCTGGTCACTTTCAGCTACGGGGAGTATCTGCTCAATCCCCTGTCTGCCGGCGGCCTGCAGGTCCAGCAACCCGTTTCAGTGCAGAACCGGAGCTGGGGAAAGATCAAATCCATCTATAAATAAAGCAGCAAGGAGAGACGATCATGAACAAATTCTTTAAAAAGGCGTTGGTTTTGGGTGGTGTAGCCCTTGCCGCCCACTTTGGTTTAAAAGCTTACAAACGGGTCAACGGCCTCAGCAAACTGGCCAAATCCCTGCCCGAATTCCTCAACAATGTGTACGGCGAAAAGCCCAAAATGAGCATCAACCAAGCCCTGAACATGCTGAGCATCAAGCTTGGCTTCAGCCAGGATATCCTGGACAAGCACACGGACATCGAAACCACCGTGCGCGAATACATCGACGATTTCTACCCTGAAATGGGCAAAGGCGCCATCAACA
Organism: Candidatus Cloacimonadota bacterium; assembly: GCA_020532085.1. Lineage (NCBI taxonomy): Bacteria > Pseudomonadati > Candidatus Cloacimonadota > Candidatus Cloacimonadota bacterium. Next base: position 19,393 of record JAJBAV010000005.1, read on the forward strand.
TCGACATCTACGCCAAAACCGAAGAGGAAGGCGAGGAAGCCGTCGAAGAGGTGGAACCCGAAGCCTGAACCCGGTTTCGGATCCCCTGCTGACTCACGGCCAGCAACAACCTTTTACCACTCGCGTTCCCTGAGGGCGCGGGTTTTCATTTATCGCATTGACGAGCAAGTCAAAGCTTGGTCTAAGGTCGCTTCCTTCTAATATTCAGCTCTTACCCTGTAGAAAACGCGGTCTCCATACTGCGCTTCGGCGAAGGATGTGGTTTCTGAAGTTCCTGCCAGCGTGTCAAAAGGTCCTTCGGGACAACTGCTGCGATAGACCTTAAAATGATCCACCCCAAAGATATGGGTCCAGGTCAATTCGGTTTGGCCTGTATCGTGGTTCTGATTGATGGAAAGACCCTGCACCGATATTGTCAGGAGGTCGGCAGTGGAAACAGTCCAATCTGAAAAGTGCTCCGTGGTCACGCTGAGTTGGCGGGGATCCAGCAGAGATACATCCGCCGTGGGGCAAACCGGGGTCCAGAGCGCTTCCGGCTGCACGAGGACCAAGGCTTCGGCAGTGGAGAAATCAAGTGCATTGTCAGCAGAGGAAGCCCAGATCAAAGTAAGGTCCTGGCTTCCGGAAAAAGTGCCTTCCAGCTGCCAGCTCCGGTTGATGCTGCTTCCGCAGGGCAGGGTCTGTGAAGCCGCGGCATGGGTAACCGCGAATCCGCTGACCTCTGGGCCGGGCTCGATCACCAATCCCAAAGCGGGCACGTGGAAGCCGGTGGCCCCGATGTTTTGTTCCGCCCTGCCGAAGATCCAGGCATCGGCGCCGCAGATTACGGCGGCAGAATCGGAAAGATAAAGAGTATGATCCTCCAGTTCCAGCGTGCTGCCTTGTCCCAGGTTCAGACTGCCGTTCAGGTGAATGTCCCGGTCAGCAGTGATGACTTGGTCTGCGGGGATGGACAGGTCATTCAGGACTGCTGTGTCGGCAGGAATTTCGTCTCCGGTGGTTAGCCCGGTTTCATAGATGATGTCGATAGTTCCGTCGCAAACCACAAAACCCGAGTTGTCCAGATAACCATTGGAGCGGTAAATCGCCGCGTTTGCGAAGAAATTCAGGAAAGTGTCTGCGGGAATGTTCAGCGTGCCCTGAATGAGGTGCAGCGAGTTCCGAATCTGCCACAAACCGTAGATGTTGGTTGTTCCGTCGCGGTTGAAGAACACGTTTCCTGCCAGAATCCGGGGCACAGTTGTCGGCTGGGCGTTGCTTCCATTGTAGTACAAGTTCGAGCCATTCGCGCCGTTAAGCTGGCCGCCGTATCCGCCGGACAGGGTTTGTTCGACCGTCAGGCTGGCCCCTTCACCCAGATCCAATGTCCCGTAGAGGTAGAGATCTTGAACAGAAGTAGGATCAGAAACCTGGCAGCCGTAGCCGGACACATCCAGACGATATATATCCAAGGGGGGCAGTACAACCATTCCGGAAGCGTCCACAGACAGTTCGGAATTGCTGTTGCCAATAAACTGGTCACTGCTGGACAGGGCAAGAGTATTGATGCCAAGGTTCTGTTCCGAGAAATCAAACACCCCCGCAACCACGTTCAGATTGTTGATATGCAGGTAAGTGGTTAGATTGAGCCTTTTCCCCGGCCGGTTCAGGTTCATGCTGTTGATGTTAGAGGAATACCAGTTTAAATCGGTGTCTCCAGGACCAATTGCCACAGTGCCGTTATGAGCATAGATCGATCCGTTGACGCGGCTGAAACTGCCATACAGGGTCAGGGTGTGGGTGGAAATGTTCAATGAGCCGGATTGCAGCACCAGCGCGGTGTAAACGGTCAGATTGCCGTTCAGATTGGTTTGATAGGAGGCCCGGTTAAGCAGAAAAGTCCCCACGCTCAGGGCAGGAAGGTAGATTCCGCTGTTGTTATCGTTGATCACCAGGGTCGAAGCCGGGTCCGTGACAAGTGTCCCGCTGTAGCAGTTTAAATTCTGATTCAGGGTCAGAGTGTTTGCCCCCACACACAGGTTGCCAAGCGTGATTGTCAGATTGGACACTGTCAGATTGCCTGCCAGGTTACAGCCGGCGCTGCGGTTTACGGTCAGGTTGTTGATGTCAGTCGTCAAAAGATACAAGGCCTCGCCGTTGCCTCCGATCACGAGGGTCCCGGAGCCGGAGATGCCGCAGATCCCGTTCAGGCTTCCGTTCACGTTCAGGGTCCCATGTATGGCCAGGCTGCTGTCCACCAGCAACGATGTGGATATGGTCGCCTCCCCGGTGAGGGTAACCACCCCTCCTCCCAACAGGGCCACATTTTTGTACTGCCCGTGCGGGGAAAACGTTTGGCTGCCGTTGGTCCAGTATTCGATCGTGCTTTCCGGGCCCATCGCCAAAGAACTCGCGTGCAGGATGCAGAATGTGCCGTATCCGTAGCCGAACAAGCCTCCGGGATGGGCTGTTTTCACATGTCCGGATATCGATATGGAGGCATCGTTCGTGCTTGAGGAACGCACCGAGCAGGTTCCGGCGTCCAGATAGCCCTGTACTGAAAAGGTTCGGTAATCATACATGTACAGGTCGCCGGCCAGAGTGTAGTGGGCATTGCTCTCCAGCCTGATATAGTGGTTGCATTGGCTTTCGGTGCCGCTATTGGCGAATTTGAGGGCTTCGTAACAACCGGAGAAATAATAACTGGGATACCCGCCCGCGGCTCGGTTGCGCGCGTAATAGGTCCCGTTGTTTTCGAAACTGCCGCCGATGTAGTACAGATTTGCAGGCAGGTCTTCCGTGCCGGTGAGGTAGGTGGAGTAAAAGGTTCCGCTGTTGATTACCACGTCCCCCGCGATGTTGTAGGTGATGCCGGCAGAGCCGGAACTGCCGTAAAAGGTTCCGCCGTCGATCTCGATCGAACCGATGCTGTTGGTAAGGCTCGAGTTTGTGCCGCCACTGAAAATTGCCCCTGTTTCGACCTTGAGATTGCCGTTCAGGGTCAGGCCATTGGTTCCCGCAACACCCACAGAACCAGCTCTGACGGTCACGTTTCCGAAAGTGATGTCATCATAAATGGATAGTCCGGCGTTTTTATTGAAGATGAAAGTACTTGCCGGGTCCAGGGTGCCGATCTCTAGAGAGCCATAGGTGAAATGAGTGACTTCATACGTCGCTCCGGCCTGCAGGGAAAGGAAAATGTCGTGATTGTAGGATCCGGACGTGATCTTGCCTCCGGTCTCGATCAGCACGGTGGAATTGTAATGCAGGGTCCAGGTGCCCTCGGCATCCATGCTGTCGCCGTCCTGGACAATGAAATCATGGGCAGTCAGCAAAAAACCGCTCGGTGAAGATCCGCTTCCGTCCCGGTTGCTGCGCCAGGAACTGGTTTCGTCGATCGGCAAATTGCCACGGCTGTAGTAAGTGCCCGCGCCCAGCGCGAGAACAGATGCCAACAGCAAAACAACGAACAAGCAGCGCATAAATCCCCCTTACACGCCAAAACTTGAACCAGGCAAGCTCGTGCCGCGAAACAAGCCAGCTCACCAGCGCTTGAAACCCAGGTTGATCTACAAATGTTTGACGAATAACCAAGACATTCTAAGTCTCAGCCTGGTTGGGAACGTCTTTTCGTTCCCGTGATTCACAATCTATGCCAAGCCACACGGCCAATTTCATTTATTTTACACTTCACGATCCATGTCAAGGATTTTTTCGATTGTCCGGAAGCGCTCCCTGATCACGCTCATCGGCGCATATCTATGTATCGGTCCGGTTGACATCCCGGGATAGGTTTGGCATGAACGATTTTCGCAACCGGAATTAACTGCCCTTCGCTTGGGAAGTTTCGTGGAGCTTTCTGAGGCAAAAACGAAATGCGGCGGCACATCAACCCCTCTGATGACCGTGCTCTTCCGAAATTTGTGACGGATATTCAAATTTTAAAGCTTGACAATATCAACTTGATCCTGTGAGAATGAATCGACAGCAATTTCACTGGAGGTGAGAGTCATGCAGACAGTCAGATTTTTCGTCTTGTTGGCGCTGCTCGGATCGATCGGGATCTTGGGCGCGGACGTTTATCATTCCACCGCCGCGGGCGGAAGCTGGAGCGCTTGGTCCACTTGGGGTGATGAAATCACCATACCCATTCCGGATGCCGATGATGATGTTTTCATTATTGGCCCAGTAACGGTCGCAGGAGCTGTAGCCTGCCACAACCTGACCGTGGACGGTTCCGGGGCTGAGCTCAGGAACGGCTACGATGAATATGGGACCGTCAACATCGGTGGCAACCTGGCTCTTCTGAATGATGGCAAGATCCTTTGCGACACCTACCAAAACCGCCATATAACCGTTAACCTCGCCGGAAACTTCAGCCAGGCTGGGCTATGCCAGCCACAGACCTTCAATTTCACCGGCAGCCCAGGCCATCATCTGGCCCAAAGCCCGGGCTACAGCCTGGCGCCATATCTGAACATCACCGTGCCTGCGGGCGCCACACTCTACATCGACACGGATTTCGCCGTTTCTTCTTCGCACGCGTCCGACAATGCCAACTTTAACTGGAGTTCCACCACTTCCAACTACAACCTCGTGCTGGCGGAAAGCGCGGACCTTGCTTTCACCAACGTTATCCTCCAACGGGCAAATATCAGCGGCGACGGAACCAACGATTTGTTGTGGAACAACTCTCGCAACGGCTATATGTACTATTGCGCGCTGTCAGATCTCGCCATCCAGGGAGAAATCAGCTTCCGGGCTGGCTGCTCGCTCACCGATGCGGTAAATCACGGGATCCTCCAAAACGCGGATAATACAAGCACAGCCCTTTCAATATCTGGCGACTTCGCCAACTACGGAACCCTGCGTAACCATCCCGATGTTTTTTTACTGACCGTGAATGTGGATGGCACCATCCAAAATGATGGCATTTGGGCTGCACAGACCACAAACATCAGCTCCGCTTCAGCGCAAAGCATACATTTCCCCCAGGACCATCCCTGCCAAAGGTGAATTTCATCGATACCAACAGCGCTTCAACAATACTGGCGGTGGGTGATCTCTGGTTCCAGAACTGCTCGTTGGATCTCAACCTTGCCACCCTGGTCCTGGATTCCGCGCCCAGTGGGCTTCATATCATCACCGGGAACCTCCGGGATGCTACCATCCAAAGCGTGGCGGGAAACGTGATCGATATGAGCGAAGGCACCATCACCAACGTCGCTTTCCAGTCCATCACCAACGCCGGCACCCTCACCCTGGCCTCAGATATCACGGTGGCAGGAGACCTGGTTAACAACGGCTACATCCAAAACTACCCAGAGTCCAGCAGAAACCTTACGGTGCAGGGAAACATAACCAATACAGGATCTATCGGCGATAATCCCTCAAATTTTAGACTGACTTTGAACTGCTGGGGAGACATCGTACAATCCGGTCTCTTCAACTGCTACCGGGTCTATATCAACGGCCCTGGGAACCAAACCATCAATCGCGGCGGGTCCCTGGCACCAGACCTGTTTTACCTGGATGCAGGTTTTTATGTCAACCAATGGTTTCTAAACGGTTCGCTTAGCAGCTTCACCGGTACCCAGATCAGCATTCCGATCACCAGCGATGACGTTTTGGGCGCCTGGCAGCCTTATTACTCCGTCACCGATACCTGGGGCAGAACCATCACCATCCAGGCCGCTGGCCTTCCCGCGATCCCTCAGAATGTGTGGCTGGAACCCATCCAATCAGGCGAGGCGCTGCTCCACTGGAACGAAGCCCTCAATGCCAGCAGCTACGGGATCTACGTTTCCGACGACCCTTATGGCGGGTTCACCCTTCAGTGGGATCACATCATCGATCCCAACCCTGGAGACGGCACTGTGGAGTTCACCATCTCAACTGCAGACGCGAGGAAGTTCTACCGGATCGTCGCGCGCAACTGAGCCGTTTTATCCACTCGGCTCCCAATATCAATACGGTATCAATACGGAATCAATACGGATTTCATCCGTAATGATTCCGTATTGATACCGTATTGATATTGGGAGCCGACCAATCTATTATTGCAGGCCGATCCTAAAAATACAGATCCCGCCTGCCTTGTTTCATCTCCTCCAGTTTGGCGGTCACAGAGGCGCGCATGTTTTCATCCTCGATCTTGCCAAGTTCCCTGGCGATCAGTTCCAGACCGGCCTGGAGGGTGCGTTCGGAGGAGAAATCGTAGAGGTATTCGGCGAATGTGAGCAGGGCGTTGGGGGTGCAGAAGCGCTTCACGAAGCCGGGGATGGCGAATTCCATGAAGTGTTCGCCGGTACGCCCGGCGCGGTAGCAGCTGGTGCAGAATGAGGGGATGTAGCCGCCTTGGGCGAGTTCAAAGATCACGTCGTCCAGGCTGCGGGTGTCGCCCAGCACGAACTGGCTTTTCTTTTTGGATTCTTCGTCATGGGCGGAGTAGTCGCCCACGCCGATGCTGGAACCGGCGTCGATCTGGGAAACGCCGTAGCGCAGGATCTCATTACGTACGGCGATGGGTTCGCGCGCGGTGAGGATCATGCCGGTGTAGGGCACGCTAAGCCGGATCACGGCCACCAGGTGCTTGAAATCCTCGTCCGAAACCTGATGGGGCGGCCTTTCCGTGAATTCGGTGCCGTTGGCGGGTTCGATGCGCGGAAAGGAGATGGTGTGCGGTCCCACCCCGAAGGTTTCTTCCAGGTGGATGGTGTGGTAGAGCAGGCCCAGCACCTCGAATTTCCAGTTATAGAGGCCCATCAGGGCGCCGATGCCGAGGTCGTCGATGCCGGCTTTCATGGCGCGGTCGAGGCCGTCCAGGCGCCAGAGGAAACTGCTCTTGGGTCCGCTGGGATGCAGCTTCCGGTAGGTTTCCTCGTGGTAGGTTTCCTGAAAGATCTGGTAGGTGCCGATGCCCACGGATTTCACGGTGCGGAAGCCCTCGATGTCCAGCGGCGCGGCGTTGATGTTCACGCGGCGGATCTCGCCTTTCTTGTATTTGGTGGCGTAAACGGTCTGCACAGTGTCAGCGATGTATTCGGGCGAATATTTGGGGTGCTCGCCGTAAACCATGATCAGGCGTTTGTGGCCGGTTTCCACCAAGGATTGGGTTTCACGAACCAGCTGCTCGTGGCTGAGGGTGGCGCGCAGGCATTCCTTGTTCGAGATGCGGAAGCCGCAATAGACACAGTCGTTCACGCACTCGTTGCCCACGTAGAGCGGCGCGAAGAGCACGATGCGGTTGCCGTAGATGCGTTCTTTCAGTTCGTGGGCCCCTTCCAGGATCAACTGTTTCAGTTCGGGGTCGGTAACGCTGAGCAGCGCTGCCGTCTCTTCGGGTTCCAGCCTGTTTTTGTCCAGGGATTTGGCAATGATCTCGCGGATGCGGGATTCGGGCGCGTGCTTCTGGGTTTCGATCAGTTGATCGATCCTGGCGGTGGGGATGAAGGATTTCACCCCTTCGGTGCTGATGTTCATCTTATACTCCATATCATATCTTCAAAGTCATGGTTTTCACCCGCACGGACCTGATCTGGCCAAGTTTGCCGGAAAAGGAGCCCAGGGTGTCGAGGTCGGCTTCCATCACCAGGAAGATCACGGAAACATTGCGGTCGCGCATGGGATAGCCAAGCCGCATCAGCACGTGGGGGGCGAACTTGTGGATGAGCTCTGAAACGGGATTGAAGGCCGCTTCGATATCCTCCACCACGATGGTGACGATGTGGCGCTGAAGTTCCATGCGTTTCTCCTGGCGAAATATTTGACGGGGATGAAGATACTATGCTGGCTTCAGGGGAGACAACTTGTCCGCCCTTGATGCCGGAACGTATCCCTCATCTCAGGTCTGTTGCTGAATACCTTGTTTTTCCCCGCCGGCAAATTGGCAAGGAATATTTTCAAACCCCCGTTCGAATGCCCGGTCCGGAAGGCTTATTTGGGTTCGTCGCCGGTCTTGAAGCCCACGGGTTTGTTTTCCGGCAGGCCCTGCACCTTGATCTCTCCGAACTGCTTTTCGTAACCCTCGATGTTCTTCTCCAGCAGATTGAGCAGCTGCTTGCAGTGCTGGGGTGTGCAGACCACGCGGGTGTAGATCCTGGCGTCCGGAATGCCTGGCAGGATGCGGCCGAAGTCGATGATGAACTCGGAGGGGGAATTGGTGATCACGAAGAAGTTGGCGTAGGTGCCCTCGCCTACCTTTTCGTCGATCTTGATGTTGATCTGGCCTTGCTGTTGAGGTGGTTTATTCATGGTATCTCCTTAAAAATAGGTATATTGGAACACCCTGCCGGAAGCGTGGATCCTGTCCATCAAAAACTTGTAGTGGGCCGAGTTGGCGCAGATGGCGGGACAGCCCAGCACGAAAAGGCGTTCCTGGGCGCGGCTCATGGCCACGTTTAATTTGCGGTCCACCCTGCCGTCTGCGGACAGAGCCTCCACGTTGCGCAGCACCTCGGCGCTGTGCAGGGGCAGAGTGATGATGATGTTCCTGCGTTCAGAGCCCTGGAAACGCTCCACGGTGTCGATGGTGAGGTTTTTCAAAGCTTCCGGCAGTTCCTTGCGCAGGGCGTGGATCATGGCCCGAAAGGGTGCCACAATGCCCAATTCCGAGGCGGGATCGCTCAGCGAGCCATTGTCAGTGAGCAGCCGGATGAGCTTCAAAACGCAATCCACCTGCAGGGGATCGTACCAGGCGAAGCGCGAAGGCGGAAACTCGATCCAGACCAGCCGGCTATCCAGCAGAGGGTTGCCGCTGACGGGCAAGGGCTCTTTCTGCCTGGCCTGCGTGGAGATCAGCCGGCCATTGTAATAGGGCTGGATGAGGTCCGCGATCTCGTCGTGCATGCGGTAGTGTTGATGCAGCATGGTGGTGGAATCCAGCCAGCCTTTGGCTTTGCAAACCCGGTCCAGCCGCTCCATCAGCGATTGGCCGTAGGAATCGTAACAGAGCCCGGAGAGCTGTTCGTGCGTGAAAGAAAAACCTTCGCCGGACTGCCGGGTGATGGGAGGAAGCTGGTTCTGGTCGCCAATCAGGATGGTCTTGCCGATCCTGGCGATGATGCCCAGGATGGAGTTTTCCATTATCTGCGAGGCTTCGTCGATCACCAGTTCATCGATGTTTACCACCCTGAGCAGATCGCTGATCCAGGCGTTGCAGCTTTGCACCGTGGCCACCCAGACGCGGCAGGATTTCAGCACCTCGGAAACTTCATGGAACCTCTTGCCCTCGATGAGGTTGTCCAGCAGTTCCGCTTCCACCTCTTCCGACTGGCCGGTGCGGATGAATTTGATATCGTGTTTGCGCAGGTTCTGGCAGATCTCATCCACGGCCCGGTTCGTGAAGCTGAGGATCAGAACGGTCAGCTCTGTCTCGTTGTAAAGCTTGTGGATATAGCGGGTGAGCAGACCGGAGGTCTTGCCGGTGCCGGGAGGGCCTTGCACGATGTGGTAATCGCGGGCGGCGAACATCCTTTGGATCACCTGCTCCAGGGGATCGTCTGCGAGCTCCGGGATATCGTCGTGGCGGGGCTGGGAGAGGCCCAGCAAGAGGGAGCGCCTTTCCGGACTCGCCTGAAGGAAGCTGACGATCGAATGCAGCGGGCTGTAGAGCGATGTTTCCAGGATGTCGTGTTCCAGGGCCCAGAGATGGTCCGCGTAGCGGGCATCGATCTGCCGCAATCCTCCACGCACGGAAGCTTCCAGGTAGTCTTCGCCGATGCTGACTATCTTGCCGCGCAGGATCTCCTGACGGTCCACGCTGAGGTCCTGGCGGTAAAGCACAACGATGTCCCCGGAGCGGAAGTCTGTGATCGCTCCGTTGCCGGAAAGTTTGAAGCGCAGACGGTTTACGCTCAGGTCCTCGATCCTGAGGTCACCGAGCACCCGATAGTGCTCCTGCTTCACCCCGCGGCTTTCCTGCCAAAGGGCGTTGTGGCCGTAGATGCTGTCCGGGCCCAGGCCTCCGGTCTTTTCATGCCAGATCTCGCTCACCAACAGGCGCAGCTGCTCCAGGAACCACTGGTATTCGTATTCCTGGAGTGAGTTGAGCATTTTCACGATGTTGCCGATCTTTTCCTGCAGGAAGGCCGGCTCCGCGCTGAACTGGCTCTTGCGCAGCCATTTGAAAAAGAAATTGGGGTCCAGGGCCAGGTTGTGCATGATGCCCACCATGCGGTTGCGGCACATGATGAGGTCCTGTTCCAACTGCGCGGTGCTCACCACGTGGCGCAGGGGCTTTTCCTTCGCCGCGGAATAGAGGATGCTGCTGTAGCCCTGGGGGATCTGGCCGCCGCAGTCGCGGATGATCAGATTGTAGGCCACCACCTGCATCTGCTGCTGCAGCCAGACGTTTTCGCGCGGAGGGGAGCCGCTTTTCAGCTCCACGATGTGGCGTTTTCCGTCTCGTTCGTGCAAAATGTCCAGCCGGCCCTGCAGCCCGTGGTTGGGGCAGATATAGGTGGGTTCCAGCTGCACGGATTCCTTTTGCAGGGAGCGGGCGAAGGCGCGGATGACGGGAAAGTGGTTGTCACGGATGTTTTTGTAGATGTTTTGCGCGTCATCGATGCCCAGGGACACCAGGCTGATCGGCTGGCGCGCCATGCTGAGGCGGAAAAGGTCCTGATATTCAGCATCCGGGGCGAAGACGAGGTCGTCGAGGATGCTGTTCACCATGATCCCCAAAGCCATTTTAGCGGTGGCCGGTTCCTTGACCATGCGGGTGAGGATGCTGAATTCCGGGCGCGAACCTTTCTGGGTGAAGCAATCCGCCACGGAACTGGCGTCGATCAGAAAATCCGGCTCCACCACGATCTGGGTGGTAGGATTGCTCTGGAACCACTGCGGGCGGCCGTTGATCGGCGAAAGGTTCAGACAGTTGAGGGTGCAGAAGCGCCAAAGCACCTTGTTCAGCACGCTCCACTGCCTGCCGTCGCCTCCGAGGTCATTCAGCCAGATGGTGCAATCTGCGCCGTCATCCCCGGTGGCGATGATCTTGAGCCCGCCCACCCGATCCGCCTTGCGGATCAGTTCCCAGCTCTGCGCCACACATTGGAAGCTGTGTTTGGGCACATGGACCCCGATCCGGAAGGGTTCCGCGCCATGCTGTTCCAGCCAGGCGTCCGTCTCGCCATCCCGCAGGTCCGGAGCCAGCCACAGCAGCAGTTCGCGGATGGCGTGCAGCGCGCTGGACCAGGTGCTCTGGCTCACCCGGTAGTCCTCTTCGTGCGCGGCTTTGTTGCAGGCGATGCGAAGTTGGTTGAGTTGGGCGGAAAGCTCGGATGTGGCCTCCAGCCTTTCGTGCACAAACTGCATCCGGGCAAACAAACCGCTGAAACTGAGCTGGCTTTCGGCGCTGAGCTTTTTGTAAACCCCCTCCATAAGTTGGCGCACCAGCACCAGCTTGTGCTTCAGCTCCGCCGGGTCCGCGATCAGTTCGCGCAGGCGTTCATAGGCCAAGCTTACCTGTTCCGGGGCCAGAAGGCTCATTTCTTCGCGCTTTTCCTCAAATAGGTGGCGCGCACCCAGCCCCAGTTCAGGATCAGGTGGAGAAGGCCGCCGGCCAGGAAGAGGATGCCGCTGATCAAGTGCAGTTTATACCAGGGATCGAGTTCTGTGATGAGATAACCCGAGAGGCCGATCAGAACCAGCAGCAAGAGCAGCAGCAGAATTGGATTGAGGATCTTGAGGGCTTTGGTCTTCATGCGTTTTCTCCTGTTTCTTCGGAATTGCTGAAAAAGGCCTGGACAAAGGCGTTCACATCGAAAACCTCCAGGTCGCCGATGCCTTCACCCACGCCGATGAAGCGCACCGGCAGGTCCAGATTGTGTTTCAGGTTAAAGATGATGCCGCCTTTGGAAGTGCCGTCGTATTTGCTGAGCACCAGGCCGGTGAGCGCCATCGCCTGGTGGAATTTGGTGGCCTGCGAGATCGCGTTCTGGCCGGTGGTGGCGTCCACCACCAGCAAGGCCTGATGTGGGGCTTCCGGGATCAGCTTCTTGATGGTGCGGTCGATCTTGGTAAGTTCCTTCATCAGGTTTTCCCGCGTGTGCTGGCGTCCGGCGGTGTCGATGAGCACCACGTCATAGCTTTTGGCGAGGGCGGAGGAGATGCCGTCGTAGATCACGGAGGCCGGATCGGCATCCTGCTGAGACCTGATCAGAGTGGCCCCGGCGCGCTCGGTCCAGATGGCCAGCTGTTCAATGGCCGCCGCGCGAAAAGTGTCACCAGCTATCACCATCACATGTTTCCCGGCTTTGCCCAGGGCGTCGGCGATCTTGCCGATGCTGGTGGTCTTCCCCACTCCGTTCACGCCCACGAACACGATTATATACGGCTTGCGGTCGATCTCGTCGAAGAGGCTCACCGCTTCGGCGTAATCCTGAACCAGAATGCTTTCCATGATCTCCTGCAGGGCTGTCTGAACTTCGGCTGCTTCAGTGATGCGGTCGATCCTGACGCGTTCGGTGAGGCGTTCCATGATCACACCGGTCATTTCCACCCCGGTGTCGCATTTGAGCAGGATCTCCTCGATCTGCTCCATCAATTCGTCGTCCACCTTGCCGCGCAGGCTTACCGCTTCCGCGATCTTGCCCAGAAAACCGCTTTTGGTGCGGGCAAGTTTTTTCCTCAAATTGCTGATGAGGCCCATTGTATTTCTCCAATAAGTTTCAAAATCCTGAACCTTTCCAACCCGCAAGCAAGCTCCGGAAAGGCGCTCAGACGCCGTTTGCCACATTTGTGATTGACACCAGCGCCGCTTGCCACAAAATAGTCCCTTTGCTACAAGTCAATAAAAATCTACGCGAGGCCCCGATGAACAACGCAAAATTCAAGCCTGTGATGCTGCTTGCCCTGCTGTTTCCGCTGCTGGGCGCGGTTTTGGGCTACATGCTTTCCGGCACCACCACCCAGCCGGACTCCGCCACCGTGAGTTCCCTTCCCACCGACAAACCGGAGGATGCGGTCGTGATCCTTAGCCCGGAAGATCAGCTGCCGGAAAAGGAAACGAGAACGCCGGGAAGTTTGGAACTGGGCATCTACCTGGCCCTGATCTGCGGAGCGGCGGCCTTGCTGTATCAATATCTGAACAGCCATCTGGCCTGGGTGGCGGTCATCCTGCTGGCCCTGGCCTTCGCGCTGCTGTTTCAGGATACCATCGGCCTGCCCCTCACCAGCTTTTTCCTGATCAACCTGGCCCTGGGCGTGATGCTTACCCTGATGGTGAAACTCATCTTTTTCCACCGGGCGCTGATCCGATGGCGCATGATCCTCACTTCCCTGCTGGGAGCGGGATTGATCGCGCTCTATTTCCGCGGGCTCTTCTGGCTTACCAAAACTGAGTTCGGCAAAGGATACTGGAGCGGTTTCTACGTGAGCGGCTTGCTTCTCTTCGTGTTCATCGCCTTTGGGCTTTCCCTGGCGGACCTGACCATCCAGCGTGCCGAGCTCGCGCAATTGCAGGCCAGCCGCCCCGTTGACGAGGATGAGGATGCTTGAAGACCGGGAATTCTTCGTTCTGGAAACGCCGGAAGGCATCTTGGACGCGGAAACTGTATTTGGCAACCGCCATCCGCTGCACATCGAGATCGGCTCCGGCAAGGGAGAATTCCTCTCCCAATACGCGCCGCTGCATCCGGACTGGAATTTCCTCGGCTTCGAACTGGCCGAGAAACGCATCCGCAACATCCTCAAGAAGCTTTCCCCGGAAAGGCATGCCAACGTGCGGCTGCTCCGCCTGAGAGTGGATGCCGGCATCGCGGAGCTGTTGCCTCCGGTTTCCGTGCAGAGCGTGTACATCCAGCATCCGGACCCCTGGCCCAAACGCCGGCATTTCAAGCGCCGCCTCTTCCAGCCGGAGTTTCTGGCCGCCCTGGCCACGGTGATGGAGCCGGAGGCCCAGCTGCACGTGGCCACCGACCATGAGGAATACGCCCACTGGATCGCGGACCTGCTGGTAAGGCAGCCGGAATTCGTTTCCCTGCAGCCCAAACCGATCCTCAGCACACCCAGCCTCCAGGACCACGTGAGCACCTGGTACGAGATCGAACAGCGCCGCCAGGGTTTCGAACCCCATTATCTGCTTTTCCAACGCGTCTGAGCCACTTCCCACCATGATCAGCCTCGCCGAACTCACCCAGCGCAAACTCTGGCTGGCCCCCCTGGCCGGCTACACGGACAGCGCTTTCCGCCAACTCTGCAAGCAAGGCGGCGCCGAGGTGCTGGTGAGCGAAATGGTGAGCGCCGACGGTCTCATCCGTGATTCCCAAAAAACCGTGCAATTCATCCGCTTTGAAGAAGCTGAACGGCCTTTCGGGATCCAGATCTTCGGCTCGGAGCCAGCGGTGCTGGCCAGGGGCGCGGAATTCTGCCTGCGCTTCCAGCCGGATTTTATCGACATCAATATGGGCTGCCCGGTGAAAAAAGTGGTCAAACGTGGGGCCGGATCCGCCCTGATGAATGATCCCGCAAGGGCTTCAGCGATCGTGAAAGAGGTAAGCGCGGCAGTGCGTGGCAGCTGCCTGCTGGGAGTGAAATTCCGCAGCGGCTGGAACTCCGACAGTCTCAGTTTCCTAGGATTCGGCCAGCTGCTCGAAGCGGCCGGCGCGGATTTTCTCTGCCTCCATGCCCGCACCCAGGCCCAGATGTTCTCCGGCCAGGCGGATTGGGCCCACATCGCAGAACTGAAGAAATATCTGAGTGTCCCCCTGATCGGCAACGGGGATATCCACAGCCCCGAGGACGCGGCCAAAATGCTGGCTGAAACAAACTGCGATTCTGTGATGATCGGCCGCGGGGCTTTGGGCCGGCCCTGGATCTTCGCCCAGATCCGCCAGCTCTGGGATGGAGGCGATTACCGCCCTGCAACCCGCGATCTGCTTTTGCAAACCATCTTCAGCCACATCGACCTCGCGCTCCGCTACAAACCGGAACGGGTGGTGAACAAGGAAATGCGCTCGCAGCTTTGCTTTTACACGAAGGGATTGGTCGGCAGCGCGGAATTGCGCCAGAAGATAAACCGGGCGGAAAGCACGGCTGAAATCAAAGAGCTGGTGTTGGCCAGCGAAGCTTTCAGACTGCTTTAAACCGGCTTTCAGCCGAAGATCAGACCCGTCTCCCGCTCCGCGTTGGCCAGGCTGTCCGAGGCGTGGACAGCGTTTTCGGTGACCCCTTCGGCGTAGAGGTCACGAATGGTTCCCGGCTTGCGGAGGCCGGGGTCAACCTCGCCGATCAGTTCCCTCAGCTCCTCCACAGCATTTTCCTTTTCCAGAAGCAGGGCGACGGTGGGAGCGGAACACATGAAGGCCACCAGGCGTTCGAAAAACTCCTTGCCTTTGTGAATGTCGTAGAAAACGGCCGCGGATGCAGGCGTGAATTGAAACTCCTTCATCCGCAGCAATTTGAATCCCGCTTCCTCCAGGATGGAAATGATGTGCCCCACATGGTGGTTCCTGAATGCGTTGGGCTTGATCAGCAATAGGGTCTGTTGGATCATCTGGAGCTATAGACTGTCTCGATGTAATCCAGAGCGGCCACTTTGATGGCGATGTCGCGGTTGAGCACTCTGCTCATTTTCACTTTGTGCATCAGGATATCGGTCCAGATCTCGTAGATCTCCCCAGGCTTGAATTCCACAGTGGTGTACTGTTTCAGCATGTCCTGGTAAAACTCGTCGCGGTCGGCATCGACCCTGGCGATGACAAGCTTCTGGCTGTCGTTGCAGATGTCGTATTCCTTGTAGCGGATGTCCACGACGGCATAACCGAGCTTGAGCAGATTCTCGTAATTGACCTGAAAGTCTTCGAAGTTGGCCATTTTATCTCTCCAGTGTTTATTTTCTCGACAAAAACAGGGGTCCCTGTATTCTGGTGTCCACGCTTTCGGGGAAAAGCTAAAAGTCAAGCAAAAACTGCCGGCTGCAGCCACCCGGAGGCCGCGGAAAAGGTTGAACGCCTTGATCCGCCAAGATTTGAGGAATTTTCACCAAGCCCAAAATGAGGACCCAAGAGATGGGAATCTTTAAACTGCAGACCGATTACCAGCCCAGCGGCGACCAGCCGGAAGCGATCGCCGAACTTGAGGCTGGGATCCGCTCCGGAAAACGCTTTCAGGTGCTTCTCGGCGTTACCGGAAGCGGCAAGACCTTCACCATTGCCAATGTGATCGCCCGGCTCGACCGGCCCGTGCTGGTGCTTTCCCACAACAAAACCCTCGCCGCCCAGCTCTACGGCGAGCTGAAACAGCTGTTTCCGGACAACGCGGTGGAGTATTTCATCAGCTATTACGACTACTATCAGCCCGAGGCCTACATTCCCGGCAAGGACATCTACATCGAAAAAGACTCCGACATCAACGCCCAGATCGAAAAGCTGCGCCTCCGCGCCACCATGAGCCTGATGGAGCGGCGCGACGTGATCATCGTGGCCTCTGTTTCCTGCATCTACGGGCTGGGCGTGCCGGAGGAATACCGCGAGGCCCTCATCCGCCTGGAAACAGGGATGAAGATGGACCGCGAGGAACTGCTGGCCAAGCTGGTGACGGCCCACTACAGCCGCAACGACATCGCCTTCGAGCGTGGCGCCTTCAGGGTGCGGGGCGACATTGTGGATATCTATCCCGCCTATCTGGAACACTGCCTGCGGGTGGAATTCTTCGGTGACGAGATCAACCGCCTGGAAAAGCTGCATCCCATTTCCTACCAGAGCCTGGGCGAGGTTTCCCAATATCCCGTCTATCCCGCCATCCACTTCATCATGAGCCAGGAAAAGCTGAACCAGGCCCTGGGCTCCATCGAAAACGAGATGAACGAACGCGTGGCCTGGTATCTGGCCAATCAGCGCTACGTGGAGGCCGACCGGCTGCAATCCCGCACCAAGTTCGACCTCGAGATGCTGGCTGAACTGGGCTTCTGCTCCGGCATCGAAAACTACACCCGCCATCTCACCGGGGCCAAACCCGGAGAGCCCCCCAATTGCCTGCTGGACTACTTTCCCGAGGATTTCCTCTTCATCATCGACGAATCCCACGTCTCCATCCCCCAGGTGCACGGCATGTACGGCGGCGACTACACCCGCAAGAAAAACCTTGTTGACTACGGCTTCCGGCTGCCCTCCGCCTTCGACAACCGTCCCCTGCGCTTCGAAGAGTTTGAAAGCTATATGCGCAGCGTGATCTTCGTTTCGGCCACTCCCGCAGATTACGAACTGGAACTCACCAGCGGCGAGATCGTGGAACAAGTGATCCGCCCCACCGGCCTGCTGGATCCCGAAATTGAGATCAAACCCATCCGCAACCAGGTGGACGACCTCATCACCCAGATCCGCCAGCGCATCGCCAAAAACCACAAAGTGCTGGTGATGACCCTCACCAAACGCATGAGCGAGGACCTCAGCGTTTACCTTCAGAACGCCGGCATCAAGGCCAAATACCTGCACAGCGACATCGATTCCATCGAACGCGCCCAGATCATCCGCGCCCTCCGCCTCGGGGAATACGACGTGATCGTGGGCGTGAACCTCCTCCGCGAGGGCCTCGACCTTCCCGAAGTTTCGCTGGTGGCAATCCTCGATGCCGATAAAACCGGCTTCCTCCGCTCCGCCCGCTCCCTCATCCAGATCTCCGGACGCGCCGCCCGCAACGTTGACGGCAAGGTGGTGCTCTACGCCGACGAGATCACCGACGCTATCCAGACCACCCTGAACGAGACCAACCGCCGCCGCGCCAAACAGCTCAGCTACAACCAGGAACACGGCATCACGCCTCAAAGCATCAGCAAAACCATCGACCAGATCATGCAGTCCACCGCCATCGCCGAAGGCTATGCCTCCATCGATAAAGATGAGCCCAAAGAGGAAAAACCCGACAAAGAGGATTTCTACCAGTATCTGGAACTGGACAACCGCGACAAGCTGCTGGACCTGCTGAAGAAAGAGATGAAGCGCGCCGCTTCCCGCCTCGATTTCGAACGCGCCGCCGAACTGCGCGACAAGATCTCGGAACTGGAGAAAAAGTGAGGCTCTCTTTCAAACCGAGTAGGTGATGACCGGAGAAACCCCCTCGACAGAGGGGTGCAGGACCATAGGCGGGATTGTTCCTTCGGGATAAGTTCATAACGGGTTGCCCTTTTCACCCACCGCAATGCCCTGTCAGTAACGCCCTGAGCGTTCGCGTCCATCCCCCTCCCCCGCCTCCCGCCTGATCTTCGCATCAAACGCGGCTATCAGGCGGGAGGCGCGCCCGGGACCAGGGATGGTGCCTTCTGAGCCAGACGGAAGCGCTCCGCTGCTCCACAAGGTCGCCGGCAACTTCACAACTCCGCCATTACTTGACGCCACGGGCTGGCCCACCCGGTTTGCAAAGAGCCTTGCTTGATCAGCCTGGATCAGGGGAGTAGAAAATTGCCACTACCAAGCCGGGAGCGGTCAAACTACGTAACTGACTCCCCCTTTCCCCTCTCCCATTCACATCCCATTCACTTCCCGCTTAGTTCCCATCCAGCCATTGGGAACTAAGCGGGATGCTACTCGGATGTGAGTAGGTTGGGGTAAAGGGCGGGTCCGGGCGAAAAAAAGTATTTATGACTATTTGCGCGAGAACCAGAACAGGTCTGTGGTGTAGCCGATATGGAAGAAGAAGTTGGCTTTGCCGTCTTCGCGCAGGGCGAGTTTAACTCCCAGAGGGCCCACCGGAGAGCGGTAGCCCAGTCCGGCATAATAGCTGAAGAAGAGGCTGTTGTCGAGGCTCCAGTCAGCGTTTCCGGCTGTGTTGAGAGCTTGGGCGCCGGTTTCCAGGAAGAGGTTGGTTAGCGGCTCAAAGACCGCGCTGAGGGTCCCGTACTTGTATTCAGCCGAGGGGGCCTGGCCCTTTCGGTATCCGGAGAAACCCTCGGAACCGCCGAAATTGATCAGGTCCGTGGAATTGTCCGCAAAGCTGCCGTAATGGGAGCCGTAGGCAAAACCGACGCGGAGTGAAACGTACTTTGCCAAAGGCGCGTACACATCCAGGTTCGCGGTGAGGCGGGTGTAGTTTTTGGCACTGAGGGCAGGCCAGGGGGACAGCTCGGCCTTGGCGAAGAAGCGGGCTCCGGAGCGGGGAAAGACATCCGTGTCCAGGCTTTCATGGTACAGCTTCAAACCCAGCCCGGAATCGTTTTGCCAGGTGCTGTCGTGCAGACCGTCAGGTACAACCCCGGTTGTTTTGGCGCGGGAAAAGTAGCCAAAGGCCTCCAGGCTAAAGAGTTTATCCGCGAAGAAGCCAACCCCGGGCACAACCCCGTATTCGAGGGAATCGAGGCTGGCGGTCCTTTGGCCGCTTGCATCATAGCGGTAAACGCGGCTCTGGCGAAGCCAGGGATGGAGGCGCAGGTAGGGGGCATGGAAGTCGCCGAAATCCTTCACAAAGTCAAGATTGAGTTCGTTCCTGCCTCCGAGGGTGAAACCGCCCAGCAATCTGGAATTGGGCAGGATCAGGTCGTTGAATTCCGCTGCCGCGCCCAGGCAGAATTTCTCGTCGGATGAATAGCTGGTGTTGATGTGCAGGTAGCGCGGTTCGCGTTCGCTAACATAGAGGACCAGGCGGTAACCGCTGTCCAGAGGCTCCAGCACGGGATAGACGGTGTGGAATTTCTGCGAATTCCAAACCCGGCTGCAGGCGTCCAAGATCTCTTTGGGCAGGTACTCCGTGTCTTCGCGCAGCCCGGACCAGGTGATGATCTTGTCTGTAAGCACGCGGCTGTTCCCGCGGGTAACGATCTCTGTCACCGGCACCGAGGTGAGTTCGGTGATCCGCTCCGGCTTGGTGAACACATAGCCCTCAGCCAGCAGGGAATCGCGAAAAGCCCGGATCACATCGATGTTGGCGCGGGCGTAATCCTCTCCGATCTGCGTGATGGCATGGGCTTTGGGGTAGGCCAGGTTCCCGATCCCGGTGAGGTCAGGCTCCAGTATGAGGTCGCAGAGCTCAACATTGGCGTCGATGCTGGTGTGCATGGCTATGTTGATGATGTGGTTCAGGATGCTGTACAAGTCCTTGGGATCGGCCCCCCGCATGGAGGTGTTGATCTTCAGGGCGAGGATCTTGTCCGCGCCGAGGTCGATCACCTGAGGCACGGGCAGGTTTTGCAGCAGGCCGCCGTCGATGTGGGTGCGCCCATCGTATGTGAAAGGCGAGATCACGGCAGGGATCGACGCGGCTCCGCGCACGGCCTGGGCCAGTGAACCTTCGCGGTGGATCACCAGCTCGCCGGTGTGCATGTCGATGGTGAGTCCAGCAAAGTTAACCGGCAACCGGGAAAAATCGCGGTAGGCGGCGGCTGGCATGAAGAGTCCGGCCAAGCCGAGATCGATCTTGGCCCCGGTGATGGCTCCCGCCGGAGCCCTCGGCATTCCTTTGGGGCTTAGCGCGAGGCGCAGATTGCCGTAACTGGGCCAGCGCCTGGCTCCGGGATGCAGATCCGGACGAGCCTGATTCTCATTGATGATGTCGGCCATGTCCAGAGTGACCATCAGGGATTCCACCTCCGCGGCCGTGTAACCCAAAGCGTAGAGCCCTCCCAGGACGGAACCCACGCTGGAGCCCATCACGTGATCCGGATAGATCCCCTCTTCCTCGAGGACCTTGATCATGCCCAACTGGGCAAAACCTCTCGCTCCGCCGCCGCTGAACACATAGCCCAGCCCCTTCCCGGGCAGCGTCGCGATGCTGAGTAACAGGATGGCCGGAAGGGCGGCCAGCACTTTCTTAGAGGCTGTCAGTTGGCGCTCCCTGAGTTGAATCCGCGGAGGCTTTGGCGCGCAGGTGATCGCGTTTGGGTTCCTTATAGACAAATTCGATCTTGCCGAAAACCGCGTTGGCTTCGATCTTGACGGTGCCGAGCGGAGGTTGGGCCGGCGAGGCCAGAGTGGGAACGATGGCGGAGCCGAACACGGCGGTGGGATGGATCTTGAAATCGATGTCGTTGGGCAGCTTCACATAGGAAGAGCCGAACACGGCGGTGATCTCCAGGGGCGGAGAATCGGGATCCAGGCCGGTGAGATCGACTGTTTGGGAGCCGAACACACTGGTGTATTCGTCGCTTCCCGCGGTAACGAAACTCACGCGCGAGCCGTCCTTGTGGTGCGAACTCCAGTCCCCGAAAAGCAAACGGAGCCCGAAGAGGATGATGATGACGGCGATGAAGATCTTCACCAAAGGCAGGTCAACGATGTTGAAGCCTTTGAGGATCAGGGAAATTCCCCACAACAGCAGCAAAATGCCCCAGAAAATGTGACCAAAGAGGAAACTCATTTTCATCTCCTTCTCCTTAGTTTAGTTTTAGCCCGTTCGTCCAGGCCCGGTACAGGTCCTCCGTATCCAGGCTGAGATGTTGGTTGACCGTGAATTCGCGGCCGGAAGCCACTTCCCCCAGCGGCAGCAGGGGCGTGGCGTGTTTACGACAGAGTGCTTCGACCGCCTGCAGTTTGGCAGGGGCGAAGCTGATGACGGCCCGGCCGTGGCTTTCGCCGAAATATTCGGCCTCGGCGGGATGGGATAGTTTGAATTGGATCCGCGCTCCCAAGAGTTTTTCGGGCTGGAAGCAGCTTTCCGCCAGGCAAACCAGCAGGCCGCCTTCGGAAACATCGTGGGCGGAAGCGAGGTTTTTGCCGGCAATGAGTTCCAGCAGCAGCTCGATGATCCTCTTTTCGGCCACCAGATCCACCCGGGGAGCGGGTCCGGCCACCTGGCCAAACAGGGTTTTCAGATATTGGGAGCCACCGCACGAAGAACAGGGCTGGCCCAGCAGGGCGATCAGGTCGCCGGGGCGCTTGAACCACTGGGTGGTGGCGTGGCCGATGTCATCCAGCAGGCCCAGCATGCCGATCACGGGAGTGGGATAGACGGCGCCGGCGGGATTTTGGTTGTAGAAAGAGACGTTGCCTCCGGTTACGGGGGTTTCCAGGGCCCGGCAGGCCTCCCCCATGCCCCGGATGGCTTCAGAGAAGGACCAGTAGACTTCGGGGTTGTAGGGATTGCCAAAATTGAGGCAATTGGTCACGGCAATCGGGCGGCCACCGCTGCAGGCAACGTTCCTGGCGGCTTCAGCCACAGCGCCTTTGGCCCCTTCGAAAGGATCCAGCCAGCAATGGCGGGCGTTGCAGTCCGTGGCCAGCGCGATGGCTTTGCGCGTGCCTTTGATGGCGATCACCGCGGCGTCGCTGCCCGGCTCCACCCGGGTGCCGATCTGCACCATGTGGTCGTATTGGGAATAAATCTCGCGTTTGGAGGCTATGCTTGGCTCTTTGAGAAGGTTCAGCAAGACATTGCCCGGGTCCGCAGGTTGAGGATAGCTGCCTGGATCTGGGTCCGGTGGACGTATGGGGGCTTTTTGCTCGCGTTCGTAAACTGGCGCGCTGCATCCCAAAACAAGGGTTTCGGCGGGTATTTCGGCCAGGACCTCGCCCCTGAGGCGCACCCGCAAAAGTTTATCCGCGGTAACCAGGCCGATCACGCTGGCGTCGAGATCCCATTTGTGAAAGATGTCCAGCACCGCTTCGAGATCAGCGGGCTCCACGATCAGCAGCATCCGTTCCTGGGATTCCGAGAGCATGATCTCGTAGGGAGTGATGCCGCTTTCGCGGATCGGTACGTGCTCGAGGTCAAGCTCGATGCCCACTCCGCCTTTGCCGGCCATTTCGGAGCTGGAGCAGGTGAGCCCGGCGGCGCCCATATCCTGGATCCCAACCACCAAACCGGCCTGGATCACCTCCAGGGTGGCTTCCAGCAGGAGTTTTTCGTAAAAGGGATCGCCCACCTGAACAGCGGTGCGCATTTCGGCGGATTCCTCGCTGAGGTCCACGGAGGCGAAAGTGGCGCCGTGAATGCCGTCGCGTCCGGTTTTGGCGCCCACATAGACCACCAGGTTGCCGATCCCGGAGGCGGCGGAACGGGCCAGATCCTCGTGACGCAGCAGGCCCACAGCCATGGCGTTCACCAGCGGGTTGCCTTCGTAGGCTTCATCAAAAAACACTTCCCCGCCCACAGTGGGAACGCCGAAACAGTTGCCGTAATCGGCGATGCCGCGCACCACTTCGCGGATCAGATGTCGGGTGCGGGGAGATCGGGGGTCGCCAAAGCGCAGGGAATTCAGCGCCGCGATCGGCCTGGCGCCCATGGTGAAAATGTCGCGCAGAATGCCGCCCACGCCAGTGGCCGCGCCGTGATAGGGTTCCAGGGCGGAGGGATGGTTGTGGCTTTCGATCTTGAAGCAAACTGCCAGACCATCGCCGATGTCCACCACCCCAGCGTTTTCCTCCCCGGCTTTGGCCAGCAGGAACTTTCCTTCCCGGGGCAGGGTTTTGATGAGTTTGATGGAATTCTTGTAGCTGGCGTGTTCGCTCCACATCACACTGAAAATGCCCAGTTCCACGTAGCTGGGAGCGCGGCCCAGGATGGTTCGGATCCTGGCGTATTCATCTGCTGAAAGGCCGTGTTGGGCGATCAGTTCGCTGGTTATCTGAACTTCCATGTCATCCCGCCGGGTTGGCTTGGGTGCGCAGTTTGGGGATCAGGCGTCTGATCCGGTCGTCGATGATCTCAAAGGTTTTGCGGTAAGTGTCGATCCCGGAACCGTAGGGATCGCCGATGTCACCCGGTTCGCCCAGATATTCGTTCAGGGTGAGGATCTTGGCGCTGCTGTTGGGGGCGTTGCCGCGCAGGAAATCCCGCTGGCGTTCCTCCATGGTGAGCACCAGGCGGCTGCCGCTGATCATGTCTGGCGTGAACTGCTTGGAGTAATGCTCCTGGGCTTCCAGGATGCCCTTTTCCAACAGCAGTTGCAGCGATCCCGCCGAAATGGGCTCGCCGCCGGGAAAGAGGCCGCAGGAATCGCCGATGTAGTTGAGGCCGGCTTCCCGGACGTAGTGGTTGAAAAGCTTTTCCGCGATGGGGCTGCGGCAGATGTTGGCCGTGCAAACGAAGAGGATGGTGGGCACGGCGAAGGACTTCTTGATCCCGTAAAAAGGTATGGAACCCTCCCGCAGGCACCTGAGCTCATCCAAGCCGCTCTGGTTCAGGCTTTCCCGGCTGGTGACGTATTCCACTATGGTGGAGGGCTGGGCGTCGTATTCAACACTCACCCCAGAGGGCACAAAGCCGTAGTCGAACCAATTCGCGTACATCCCGGTTAGGCGCTTGAGATCGTTCTCCGGAGGCAGGCTGGCGATGTTCACGCTGGTGCTGATGATAGGCTCATCCAGGAGCTCGATCACCAAACGCAGCAAGGCGTCATCCGGCACCCGGAAGGCCACTTTGCCGTCCACGGCCAGATGTTTGAACCTGTCGTCATCACATTTGAACACCACGGTGAGGTTTCCGGGCCAATACTGTTCCAGCAGGGGCAGGATCCTCTCGGGGACAGCCACCCCCTCATCCGCGAACCATTCCAGGTGCGGGATCAGGACGATTAGCCCCTTCAGGTCCGAGCGTCCCTTCAGCTTCAGGATCCTGTCGATCGCCTCGAGAGACGATACCGTGCAGCCTATGCCATACATCCCACCCGTGAAATGAAGGATGGTCTTGTTCTTAAGATCACCGCCGCGGATCAGCTTTTCCAGTTTCCGCAGGGAAGGTTGTTTCAACAGGACCAAGTACCGCCTCCTCTTTCCTATTCCAGATATGACAGCGGATTAACCGCCTTGCCGTCTTTGCGCACTTCAAAGTGCAGCGAGGGTTCGCTGGCCGAGCCGGTCATGCCGGATTTGGCGACGGCCTGGCCTTTCTTCACGTTGGTGCCGGTGGATACCAGCAAATCGTTGTTGTAGGCATAAACAGTGTAAAATCCGTTCTTGTGGTCGATGATCAACAGCTTGCCCTGTCCGCCGTAGGCACCGGAATATATGACCACACCAGCATCTGCCGCCGCGACGGTGGTGTATTCGGGCGTGGCGATGTCGATCCCGTTGCTCACCACCGAGGTGCCGTAAGCCCGGGTTTCCTGGCCATAGCTGCGGATGATGCGCCCTTTCAGCGGCCAGGCGATGGTGCGGGCGCTGAATTTGTACGATGCGGGTTCCTGGTCCTTGGGCTTGGGTTTGGAGGCCAGGCTGGCGATCAGCCCTTCAAGCCTGGAGGCGTCCTTTTTCAATTTGGCGATCTGATTTTGCAGATTCTTTTGTTCCTTGCTGAGCCTGGATTGCTGGGCTTCCAGATTCTTGACGTTGGCGGCCAGGGTCTGGCTGGAGGAGGATTTGTTCTGAAACTCGCTGTTGGCTAGGCTGTATTCCTGACCTTTCCGATTCTGCTCGTAAGTAAGTTCACTTTGCATATCACCCAGGGTGAGCAACGTGTTTCGGGTTTGGGATGCCAAGATGGCCAGGCAGTGCTCGTCCTTGTGGACCATTTTCAGGCTTTTGTTGCGGCGGGCAACCCGTACCATTTTGTCCAGCTGGGATATCTGGGCCGCCCGAAGGTCGCGGATCTGTTCTTCAACCGTGCGAAGTTCGGTTCTCACAGAGTTCAGGGCCTGCAGTTTCTCGCGGGCCACCTCTCTGGTCCTGCTCAACTCCGCGTCTGTCTTTTGCTTGGCCCGGCGGCTGTTACTGATCTCTGTCTCGTTCTTCTTCTTGGTGCGCTCGTTCTGTTCGATCTTTTTCTGGGCAGCCTGCAGGTCCCTCTGGATCTTGTCCAGTTTCTTCTGGTTGTCCTTGATGTCGTCTCCGCAAAGGGTGGAGAACGCCATCAGCAGGCATATGATACCAATTATTCCATGTTTCATAAATTACACCTGAATTCGCTTTAACGACCATGCTGAAAACCCCCGCCCAGCTGTCAATGCAAATTTTCTTCCATAGGCAGGCATTCTTTTAGAAGATCAGGTTTTCCACCCCGAACAAAAAGCCGCCGGGGAGGCGGCTTTCTGTTTCCTATTGCGTTAAGGCTTCTATCTTTTGGTGAGTTTCTTGATGGATTGCTTTTCCTGATGCGTGCTCTTGATGGCATCCAGAACAAGGTTGCTGGCCACGAAGATCGAGGAATAGGTGCCGAAGATGATGCCCAGGCTCATGGCGAAGGCAAAGTCGTGGATCACCGGGCCGCCGAAGATGTAGAGGGCGAGAGCGGTGAGCAAGGTGGTACCGGAGGTGATCACGGTGCGGCTGAGGGTTTCGTTTATCGAGCGGTTGAAGATCACGGGCACGGGGTCCTTGCGGTAGATCTTGAGGTCTTCACGGATGCGGTCGAAGATCACGATCGTATCGTTGATCGAGTAACCCACGATGGTCAGCAGCGCTGCCACGATCGACATCGTGAACTCCTTGCCGGTCCAGGAGAAGATGCCCACGATGATGATCACGTCGTGGAACAGGGCCAGGATAGCCATCAGGCCGAAAGTGAACTCGAAGCGTATCCAGATGTAGATGATCATGAGCAGCAGGGCAACCACGACGGCCAGAATGGCCTTGCTGCCCATTTCAGCGCCGGCCTTGGCGCCCACGGTGTTGAATTCCTGGAACACGTCTTTTTGCATGTCCCGGCCTTCCGTGTAAGCGCTTAGCTGGGTGGATAGCAGGTCGGTGAGTTCGTCCTTGATCTTGTTGGCGTCTTTGCCGCCCACTTTGATCTGGAAAGTGGCGTCGTCGCGTTCACCGATGTATTGGATCTCAGCTTGCTTGAAGCCGCCATCGCTGATCACTTTGCGCAGCTGGTCGATGTCCAGGGCATTCACGCCGGCTTTCTTGGGCTGCATGTTCACGATCACGGAAACGCCGCCCTTGAAATCCGTGCTGAGGTTGAAGCCCTTCACAATGATGCCCGCGATGGCGGCAAGCACCAAGAGGGCGGAGATCACGTAGAAAACCTTGCGGTTCTGCACGAAAGGTATGTTGGTATTTTTAAACAGTCTCATCTTTCTCTCCTCAGATACTCAGGGTTTTCCGGTTTCCGGCCAGCATCGTCTTATCCATGATGAAGCGCGTGAACACGATGGCGCTGAAGATGGAACCCACGATACCAATGGTGAGGGTGAGGGCGAAACCACGGATGGGGCCGGTGCCGAATTGATAGAGCACAAAGGCCGCGATGAGGGTGGTGAGATTGGCGTCCCAGATGGTCACGGTGGCGCGTTTGAACCCGGCATCAGCCGCGGAACGCGGGGTTTTGCCGGCATCCAGTTCCTCACGGATGCGTTCAAAGATCAGAACGTTGGCGTCCACCGCCATGCCTATGGTGAGGATGATACCAGCTATACCCGGCAGGGTGAGGGTTCCACCGAAAGCGGTGAGCATGGCCAGAATGAAGCCCACGTTGAAGATCAGCACAAAATCCGCGACCAAGCCACACAGCTTGTAATAGATCAGCATGAAGATGGCCACGGCAATGATGCCGATCAACCCAGCCAGAAGGCCGCTCCTAACGCTGTCGGAACCCAAGGTGGCGGATACTTTTTTGGAATACTGCGGTTCGATGGGCGCGCTGAGGCTCTTGTTGTTCAGAAGGATCGCCAGGGATCGAGCTTCCTCAGTGCTGAATATGCCGGTGATGGTTGCCTTCCCGTCCGGGATCCGGTCCTGGATCACGGGTGCCGAATAAACGGCGTTGTCAACCACGATGGCCAGCCTTTCCTGAATGTTGTCGCCTGTGACGTTGGCAAATTGCCGGGCGCCCTTGCGGGTGAAAGTAAGTGAGATATAGGGTTTGCCGGCCATTTGGGGATTGGGGCTGTCGGTGGAGCCGATCTCCATGCTGGCGCCGTCCACGTCCGTACCCTTCACCTCGGCGTTGGATTTCAGAACATAGACCACAGTGGGTTCCTTGGCCAGGCGTTTCTGCTCGTCCACGCTTTCCAAAACCAGGTCATAGCCTTTGGGCTTCAAGCCGGCATAAACGCTGTCGGCCAGGATGGCGCGCACGATTTCCAGATCGTCATGGCGTACCACGTACTCATTTTCGGCAGTGGTGATTAGGGATTTGAAAATCCCCGCCTGGGCAGGTTCCCCTGTTTCAGTGGTGTCGGTGGCGGCGGAAGCCTCAGTGTCCAGTTTCCTGTCTTCGGCGTCAAGTTTGGCCAAAACGGGGAAACGGGACAGGTTGGCCTGCATGATGCCGTCCAACTGATTGAGGAATCTTTCCGCGTCCTCAGGCTTGGCCACCAGCTTGAATTCCAGCACGGCGGATTTGGTGACCAGTTTCTCGGCTTCCACCTGGTCATCTTCACCGGGAAGCTGAACCAGGATCTGGTTTTCGCCGGTTTTCTGGATGGTGGGCTCGGCCACGCCAAACTGGTCTATGCGGTTGCGGATGATCTCGATGTTGTTTTTCACAGCATCAGCCTTTTCATCTTCAGGCAGTTCGTCGGTGTTGACCCCCAGAACGATCTGGGTGCCGCCCTTGAGGTCCAAGCCGAGGTTCAGTCTCTGTTTTATCGGCCAACTGATGCCCTCGGGGACCACCAGCGGAGACAGGAAGACCAGTGTCACCAATACGAAGATCAGTATGGACACGGGTGTCAACCAGGAGTACTTTTTCATTGATCTATGCTCCCTAATACAATAATAGGCTGGTTTCTGCGCGGCTGCACC
This sequence comes from Candidatus Cloacimonadota bacterium, assembly GCA_020532085.1. Taxonomy (NCBI): domain Bacteria; kingdom Pseudomonadati; phylum Candidatus Cloacimonadota; species Candidatus Cloacimonadota bacterium. Next base: position 47,919 of record JAJBAV010000005.1, read on the forward strand.
ACGGGTTTGAGGGCTCAGCCTCCCTGTCGTGGCCGCGCTGATACCTTTTTTAGACGTTTCAAACCAAACATCTGAGTCCGGTTAAAACGTCAAGACTTTTGTTCAAAACTGACTTTTGCGGCTCCGCCCTGGGCGGCTTGATCAATCGCCATCCGGGCAGGGCAGCTTGACCAGATCCAGGTACCTTGCCCTGCCCGTTGATTTTTTTTGGGCTCACTTCCAAACCGGGAGGGTAAAGCCTGGAGGCGACAGCAATGCTTACCCACCGCCATGTCCTGTCAGCCACGCCTTGAGCGCTCGCTTCCATTCCCCTCCCACGCTCCCCGCCTGATCATCGCATCAAACGCGGCTATTAGGCGGGAGGCGCGTCCGGGCCCCGGGAAATGGCCTTAATGGCCAAAGGGGCACCACTTCGCTCCTCCGCAGGGGACAGGTGGCAAAAAGGCGATGCCTGTGGTGGTCCAGATTGAAATCAGCACGGACACAAGGTCACTGCCGGAAATGCTGCGCCGGAAGCGAAGGTTATCTCTTCCTGGTCAGGCTCCCCGCCATGGTTTTCACGATATCTCTGGCAGTTTCGTTGAGCGACCTCGTTTTGAAAGAGAGTTCCGCCACGGCCTTGGCGTTTGAATAAAGGCTGTTGTTGGAGATCGTATGCAGCGAATAGAGAGTGAAAAACGGTGCTTTGCGGGCCAGTTTGTAGTATAGCTCCGCGCAGGGGGCCACTGCCTTGGCGACCCAGAGCGGCAGATGGATCCGGGGTTTGGGGCGTCCGCTGCACTCGGCCAGCTCGTCCAGCAGTTCACCCATGCCGATCCATCGGTTGGAAAGAATGTAGCACTCGCCGGCCTTGCCCTTGTCCGCTGCCGCAATGATCCCAGACGCCACGTCCCGCACGTCCACAAAATCGTATCCGCCCTTGATCACGGCGCGGAAGCTGCCTTTCAGAAAAGCGCTGATCATCTGGGCGATGTTCCCTGATTGCTGGGCGTTTGGCCCAATGATCCCGGAAGGATGCACCACCAGGGCGTCCAAGCCGGATCTGGCTGCCTCGAGGACCTGCTGGGTGGCCAGGGCTTTGGTTTTGGCATAGTAACCTATAACCCGGTCGGGACTGAAAAAGGAAACCTCCCGCATAACCTGCCCCCGCGGCAGCAGCGGAATGGCATGCACGGAACTCACATAGACAAGCCTGCGAACATCGTGTTTGCGGCAGGTGGCAATCACGTTGGCCGTGCCTTCCACATTCACGGCGTAAACCCGGGGATCCTTTCCCAGACTGATCGTGATGAGCCCCGCGCAGTGGATCAAAGTGAACTCCGCCGGTTCGTCGGATTCGAACAGCTGGTCCAGGGTTTGGGGATAACGCACGTCGCCTGCGAAACGGGTAAGCAGATGGCGGTTGTGGTCAACGTAGGATGGCACCTTCTCCCAGGGCAGCACAAAAGCGCGAACTTCCTCGCTGCGGTCCAGCAACTCCTTCACCACGTGGCTGCCCAAATGACCTGCCGCACCCGTAACGACATAAATGTGTTTCATTGTTCAATTCTCCCGTCTCCCGTCAAACGCCGGGCAACAACCCAAGCCTTGCGCCAAGGTTCAGAAAGTGCCTTAAAACAGCGATCAGGACACCTGGCTCCAAATAACCCCGGCCGGAATTCCCTGTCAATGAAAATGTGCTGCCAATGTCCGTTTCATTATGGAAGCCGGGATAAGGTTTCAGAAAAAAACGGGGTTGATCACTCAACCCCATATTCTGAGCAGTTAACTGATTGTTCAATCCGGGTCGTCAACTATCGGTTCGGAATTTTTGCGGGTGGAGCTTGAGGGTTTTTGATCTTGCGGCGGAGTGGTGTTTCCTTGTGGCACAGTGGATTGGGGGTAGCTGGGAAGGGGGTTGTAGTTTATCTCCTGGTCTGGTTTGCAGGTTTTGCAGGGTTCATAACCTTCCTCGATGGCATTGGCTATCGAAATCGGGATCTTGGAGCGCAGGCGGAGATGGCGGCATCCTTCCAGATGGTACTTATCGCCGGACTTGGTCACATAGACCGTTTGGTTTTGCCCGGTGACGTTGCTGAGCAGGTTTTCAGTGGTGAGAAGCTGGCCCGTGGGCGATGTGAACTGGTTGGGGGTGCCCAACCCGTTTATTCCCAGATAGCCCAATCCGGCCAATAACACAGCCCCTATCACGCCACCGATGGCGGTCTTTTGTTTCTTGTTGATGGCCATTTTTCCTCCCGGGAAAATGTATTTGTTTCCTTTTACCAATATGGCGGATAATAGTCAAGCAGAATCTTCAGCTCAGCTTCTGATGGACAAAAATATCAAGCTTTGGAATGACGCTTGCATGCCTTTAACCGTAAATAAATCTAAACAAGTTGGCGGATATGAAGCATCTACTTTTAACCCTGATCCTGGTGGCAGGCCTTGCGGCCCTCGCCGCAGATGTGGTTTATTCTTACACTTTGAACGAGCCTGAACTCACGACCTCCACAGAATACAGTCATCTGAAACTGGATGGAGCGCAGAGTTGGGGAACTCCCGGCAGCCCGGACCTGCCGTGGTTTGGCACCAAGATCCTGCTCCCCGCGGGTGAAGAAGCCGTGGACATCCAGGTGGAGCTTAGCTCCCCCCAGACTCTGGCCCTCACTTTTCCGGTGGCCCCGCTGCAGCCGCAATACCCGCTGTCCAGCCCGGTGATCCATCCCAGACAGGCCCCGGACCAAACCATTTACGGAAGCGCCAACCCCTATCCGGCCACCCCGCACAATGGCCTCAACACCCAGTTCCTGGCTGGTCATCCAGTCAATTTCAGCGCGATTTGCCCTTTCAGCTACGATCCCCTGAACAACGAACTGATCTTTTACCGCCAGCTGAGCCTGCGGGTGAAAACCACAACCACAGCACGCGCCGCGGCTTCTTTGCAGCTTTTGAAGCAGGACTTTGCCACCTTCGGGTATCTGCTGAAAGCAGTGGACAACGCTGACGCGCTGCCCCGTTATGACCACCGCACCACCGGCTGGGATTACCTCGTGATATACGATGAAGCCAAACTGGCCCAGTGGCAGCCCTTCCAAACCCTGTATGAAGAACGCGGCCAGAACGTGCTGTTGAAATCCGTGCAGGAGATCACCTCGCAAACTGCCGGGGCCGACACCCAGGAAAAGATCCGCAACTATATAATTGACATCTACAACACCAATCCCCTGAAGCACGTTCTGCTGGCCGGGGATACCGACGTGATACCCCATCGCGGCTTCTATGTGAACATGGGCAGCGGCAGCCAGGTGGATAACGACATCCCCGCGGACATGTATTACAGCTGCCTAGACGGAAACTGGAACAACGACGGCGACAGCTACTGGGGCGAACACATGGAAACCGACCTGGTGCCGGAACTTTCCCTCGGCCGCGTTTGCTACAATTCCGATGCCGAGATCGCCAATTTCATCACCAAAACCCAGCACTACCTCAATGAGCCTGTGATCTCCGAAGCCACCACAGCCCTCTTTGTGGGCGAATGGCTCTGGGACGGTCCCACCTGGGGCGGCGACTACATGGACGAAATGATAGGCGGCAGTTCCGCCAACGGCTACACCACCGTGGGAGTGCCCACTTCCTGGAACATCAGCACCATGTATGACCGCACCTACGGCGCAGCTGAATCCTGGACCGGGAGCCAGCTCCGGCCTTTGCTAAGCAACGGTCCCAACCTCGTGAACCACCTCGGCCATTCCGCCACCACCTATACCATGAGGATGTCCAATAACAACGTTACCGCCACCAGCATCACCAACGACGGCCTCAACCACAACCTCTCCATCATCTTCACCCAGGGCTGCTACGCCGGGTCCTTCGACAACCGCGACACCAATTACGGCGACTACACCGCCGACTGCATCACCGAAAAATTCACCTCCTTACCCACTGCGGCCGTGGCCATGATCGCCCACTCCCGTTACGGATGGGGAATGCAGGGATCCACCGATGGCGCTTCCCAGAAGATCAACCGCCAGTACATCGACGCCATCTTCGGAGAAAACATCCGCGAACTCGGCTTCACCCTGGTGGATGCCAAAATTGACAACATCCCCTACATCCAGAACTCCCCCGTGATGTATTGGGTTACCTACGAAACAAACCTGCTGGGCGATCCCGGCCTGATGGTCTGGGGCGACACCCCGCAGCAAATGAGCGTCCAGCTTCCCACCTACTGGACCGTTGGCCTCAACAACTATCAGGTGCAAACCAACGCTCCGGGCGCCACCCTGCGCCTGAAAAGCGGCAACGACATCCTCTGTGAAGCCACTGCCGACGCCACTGGCCTCATCGGCATCAATCTCGATGCCAGCCTCACCCCCGGCGATTTCGCTGTCAGCATTGTCGCGGCCGATTTCATCGCCTACCATGGTGTGATCACTGTCCAGGCCAGCAACCAGCCTTACATTGTGGCCACCCAGGTGCAGTATGGTGACGCCGACGGACTCTACCACACCGGCGAAGTCATCGACCTTAATGTGACCCTGAAAAACGTGGGCATGGTGGACCAAACCGAGCCCGGCACCCTTAACCTGATCAGCAACTCCCCCAATCTCCATGTGCTCAGCAGCTCCTATGGCTTCAACCCCCTCGCGGCCTCGGATTCCACTGCCATCAACGGTTTTTTCCAGGTCAGGATCCAGGGAAATTATCCCGACCACCAGATCGCCTATCTGAGCTTTGAAGCGAACTTCGACTCCTATGTCTCCTCCACCCCCGCCGCCCTCGTCCTGAACGCTCCCGACCTGCATTTGGACACCTACCAGTTCGTGAACGCCAATCCCCAGATAATGCCTGGCGACAATCCCGCTTTGAACATGATCGTGAGCAACAGCGGTTCCGGCCACGCCTTCAACCCCATGATCATCATCTTCTGCGACGACCCCAATGTAACTCTTTCCGCCTTTGAGGCCATTCTCACTCCGGTGGGTCCGGACAGCTTCACCCTCTATGAAAACGCTTTCAGCGCGCTGATCTCCCCGAACGCCCCCATCGGCAGTTCCGTGAACATTGGCTATATGCTCGGTGCGGAAAACGGCAACACTCTGGAAGGAAATTTCGTGCTCTATATTGGCAACCAGCAGTACTCTTTCGAGAACGACTCCAACGGCTGGACCAGCCTGGCCCCTCTTACCAGCTTCGTGAACCAGTGGCACCGTGAAAACCAGCGCAACCACACCGCTGACGGTAGCTGGTCGATGAAGTTCGGTGGTCCCGGATCCGCGGATTATTCCGGCTCCGCCTATGGTGCCCTGGAAAGCCCGGAGATCCCGCTGGGCCAGAACGGACGTCTTTTCTTCCACCACTGGATGGATGCCGAGGCCCACAGCGACCCCATCTACGCCTGGGATGGCGGCATGGTTGAGATCTCGGTGGATGGAGGGCCCTGGACCCAGATCTCTCCCGTCGGCGGCTACTCGCACCGCATCTACAACAACAACGCTTCGCCTTTCCCGGCCAACACCAACGTCTACTCCGGCAGTTTCGACTGGACCCAGGCTGAGTTTGACATCGCCAACTTCACCGGCTTGGCCAAATTCCGTTTCGTGTTCGGTTCCGATGGCTATGTGAGCGGTGAAGGCTGGTACATAGATGACGTCTATGTGGAAAGCGATTTCGACACCGCTTCCGAAGACTTGGTTCAAAGCCTCGTGTTCAGGCTCCACGGGAACTATCCCAATCCTTTCAACCCCACCACGACCATCCGTTTCGATTTGCCTGAGGCCGCATCTGTGAATCTGGACATCTTCAACCTGCGCGGTCAGAAAGTGCGTTCCCTGGTCAATTCCGATCTTCCCGCCGGAGCACACAGCGCCGTTTGGAACGGCCGCGACACCACCGGCAACCCCGTTTCCAGCGGTGTTTATCTTTACCGGCTGAGTGACGGTAACCGCGAACTCACCCGCAAGATGATGTTGATGAAATGATCAAGGTAACGCCGGACACCAGACTGCTGGTACTAACCGGAGCAGGGATCAGCGCCGAATCGGGGCTCAGAACCTTTCGCGACAGCGATGGGCTTTGGGAAAACCACCGCATGGAGTATGTGGCCACTCCCGAGGCCTGGCGGCGCGATCCGCAAATGGTCTGGCGTTTCTACAAAGCACGTTGGGAACAAGCCCAACAGGCCGCTCCCAATCCAGGGCATCTGGCCCTGGCAAGGCTGGAGGAATGGCTGGGGGGCAATTTTCACCTCATCACCCAGAACGTGGACGGACTTCACTCCGCGGCCGGCAACAACCGCGTGATCGAAATGCACGGCGCTCTCCGCAGCTGCCTTTGCACCAAGTGCGGCATCCGCTTTTACCAGGAGGAAGTTGACCTCAGCCCCGAACTCCCCGCCTGCCCCAAATGTTCAGGGAAGTTGCGGCCGGATATTGTGTGGTTCGGTGAAGTGCCTTACCGGTTGCAGGAGATAGACACCTTGCTGCAAAACTGCGATGTCTTCCTTATGGTGGGAACCAGCGGCGTGGTCTATCCCGCTGCCGGTTTTGTGCAGACAGCCCGCTATTTGGGGGCGAAAACCATCGCGGTGAACCTCAATCCCACCGAGAGACTGGATTTCTTCGATGAATTTCACCAAGGTCGGGCAGGCGAGATCCTGCCCCGCCTGGTGGATCAGTGGATGGCAGGCTGGTAACCTCTTCCGGGGTCGGATCCGCTTCCCGCTGACACATACAGACATTTATCAGTTAAATATTGGTTTGGGCGGATTTGAACTCCGCTGCCTCAAATGGACCTAACTGGAAAAAGGGATCTTGTCTTTGTGACGGATGGAATCGAGGCGGCTCATGAATTCCTTAACGCTGGCCTTGAGGGCGTTGAGAGAGCCTTTGTTGTCGATTACCAAGTTGCAGAGGGGGATCTTGGCGAGGTCTTCGATTTGGGCGTCCATGCGGGCTTCTATCTGGGCGCGGGTTTCATTTCCTTTCTTGAGCAGGCGCTGCAGGCGTTTCTCACGGCTGGCCTGCACCAGAACAATATAGTCAAAACAATGCTGCATCCCTGCCTCGAAGAGCAGCGGCACTTCGAAAAAGAGGTATTTTTGCTCGGCGTTGTCCACGATGTTTTGCAGGGCGGTGAGGGCCCTTGGATGCACCAGGCTGTTCAAAAATTCCAGCTCCGGTTTATTGCCGAAGACAATGGAGGCAATTTTTTTCCGATCGGCTTTGCCGTCTGAAACCACCTCGCTTCCCCAACGGCTGATTATTTGCGCCAAACATTCCGGATCGTCCAGTTGCCGTTGGGCGATCTCGTCGGAAAAGATCACTTCGAAGCCCTGTTCCGCCAGCAGCCTGCAAAAAGCGCTCTTGCCGCTGCCGATGTTGCCCGTGATGCCGATGAGGATTGGTCCTGTAGCCATGATGCTCCTTGCTAGGATGTAGCGTCGGTGATGATCTGGAGTAATTCTTCGTAAGCCACGTTCACCTGGATCTCACCGTTGCGGGCCACGGAGATCTGGGATGTTTGCTCCGAAACGATGATGGCGAGGGCATCGGTGACTTCCGTGATGCCAATGCCGGCCAGGTGGCGGGTGCCAAATCTTTTGGCGTGGTCGGATCTTTTGGACAGAGGCAGCACCACCTTGGCGGCCATGATCCTGTCTCCGCGTATGATGATGGCCCCATCGTGGAGCGCGGAACGGGGATTGAATATGGTGAGGATGAGGCGCAGAGACATGGTGGCATCGATGAGTTCACCGCTGTTGATATACTCGCTTAGTTTGCGCCGGTTTTCGATCACTATGAGAGCGCCGGTTTTCCTGAAGGACATCGATGAGATGGCGTCGATGAGCGGCATGTAAAAGGAGTTGCTTTCCTTTTTCCGCAGGCTGAGGTTGAGTTCGCGGGAAAGGTTGATCTTGGCCAGCAGCGCGCGGATTTCCGGCTGGAAGATGATAACGAGGCCCAGCACCCAGAAGTTGCGCACGGCGTTCAGCAGTGAGGTTACCATCCTCAGGTTCAGGGCTTCAGCCACCGTTGACAGCAGCACCAGGGCGATTATGGCCGCCAGGACGTGCCAGCCTCCACCGCGGCGCAGAACGCTGAGCCCTTGGTAAAACAGGAACGCGATGATGAAGATGTCCACCAGATCAGAGAAAGTGGGGATTAGAACTTCCATGGGCCGGCCTCCCTGCCGATCGCTTGCAAAACAGCAAAAAACTGGCGGTGTTCACGCACGTCATGCACCCGCAGGATGTCCACGCCCTGCCAGGCCGCCAGCACAGCGGCGGCGAGGGTCCCGCCGATCCTTTCCTGGGGTCCGGATGCATCCACGGAGGCGATGAAACGCTTGCGGGACACTCCCAGCAACAGGGGCAAGCCGTGTTTGCGGAATTCGCCCAGATGGGCCAGCAGGCGGAAATTGTGTTCCGCGGTTTTGCCAAACCCGATCCCAGGATCGAGTATGATGTTGGCGCGGTCTATTCCGCGTGTGACGGCGAATTCTATCCGCTGCGCGAAAAAGGAGCTGATCTCAGCCAGCAGGTTGGCGTAAACGGGATCGGCCTGCATCGTTTCCGGCTGGCCACGCATGTGCATGAGCACCAGTTTCACCTTTGGCCGGGCCGCTACAATCTCCGCCATGCGCGGATCGTGGCTGAGGGCTGAAATGTCGTTGATGTAAGTGGCCCCCAGATCTATTGCCGCCTCTGCCACCGCGCTGTTGCGGGTGTCCACGGAGACGGGCAGGTGCGGCCACTTTTCCCTTACTTTCAAGAGCACCGGCAGCACGCGCCGCAGTTCCTCAGATACCGGAACTGGCAGCGCTCCGGGACGGGTGGATTCACCCCCGACATCCAGAATGCCCGCGCCTGCATCCACCAGTATTTGGGCTTGGGTCAAAGCCTGTTCGGGATCGGCAAACTTTCCTCCATCAGAAAAGGAATCGGTGGTAACATTCAGGATGCCCATCAATTGGGGTGCCTTGAAATTCGTGGAAAACAGAGGGAAACCGTCCATGTTAGAGAAAATTGACGGTGAGGGTGTATTCCACACCAGGACTGGGCGCACCGGTATAGCTGAATTTGCCGTCACGCAGCATCTTTTTGGCGGCGTCGAAATAGCGGGGCCCGGTTTGCTCAGTGCTTTCCACACTACTTAGCACGGGGCGTGCGTTTTGGTCCAGTTTGAAAGTGATGATCACCCTGCCCGCGGCGCCCAGATCGTGTTTGTAGCCCTCCGGCAGTTGAAACCGCACACCTCCTCCGCTGAGCGAGTAGTTCACACTACCTCCGGAAACTGCCCCTCCAGGGCGGTTTGTGGGTATCCCGCGCAGAGGATTGAGAGGATTGTTGGGCAGGGCGGCCGGTTTGGCGGGGGTGGTGGAAGCCACAGCTGGAGTTTCCAGCAGTTCGCTCCGTGCTGGCGGTTGGGTTTGGGGTGTGCTGACGGTCGGCTTTTCCGGCTGGCTGGGCTGAGCTTTGGGCTGCTCTGGCTTGGAGATGGTTGGCTTCAGGGTTGTGCCCTGGGGTTGGGGCTGCGCTGCGCCGGGACCGGGCGTGGTGTCCAAAGCATTTGGCAGCAGCTCCGGCGGCGCCAGCTCGAACTCATACCAGCGGGGTGCCAGCATGGGCTTGATCACATACATGGCCAGAAAAACCAGCAACAGCGCGTGGAGCAGCAGCGAGAGCGCCAGCGAGCGGTGGTAGCCGTCACGAAAGGAGATCATGGCCGCACAGCAGGTTCCGTGGCCACGAACACCCGCTCGAAACCGGCTCCGCGCACCACGTCCATCAGGTTGATGACGCTTTGCAGGGGCGTAGATTTCTCGGCGGAGAGCCGCACCACCTGGTCCGGGTTGTTGAATTCGTTCTTCAGGGCTTGCTCCAGCGTGTCCAGAGTGTATGTCTTATCCATGAAGACGATCTGGTTCTCGGTCTGATACTGGATGTGCAGCACCTGGCGGGTCTGGCGTTCCTGGGAAACCGATCCTGGCAGCTTGAAGGGCAGGCCGGTCTGGGCGGCGAAATTGGAGGCGATGAGCAGAAAGATGAGCAGCAGAAAGATCACGTCGGTCATCGATATCAGTACCGTGCTGCTGATCTTTTGCCGGGATATTCCCAATTTCATGGACGCTGCAACTCCCTGCCCAGGGCTTTTTGATACTTGATCTCGTGCTCGATGGCCTGGTTTTGCATTTCCTTGGCGATGTTGGCCATGTGCTCCACCAGATCATTGTGGAAAATGATGGCCGGGATGCCCACTGCCAGACCCCCCACCGTGGTGAGCAGCGCCTGCCAGATGCCTCCGGCGAGGGTGTTGATGTCCACGCTGTTCTGGCCCTGACCCTGGATGTTCATGAACACGCTCACCATACCCACCACCGTGCCCAAAAATCCGATCAGGGGCGCGATCGCGGAGAGCGTGGCCAGCCAGCCCATCCCTTTTTCCAGCTTGTGCAGCTCGAGGTTGGCGGTGGATTCCATGCTGTTCTCGATCAGTCGGATGTCTTCTGTTTGCGAGTTGTAGAGTTTGTCCAGCATCATGCCCAGGGGGCTGCTGAGACCGTGAATGCGCAAAACGGCGCGGATGTTGTCCAGCTTGTCCTGCTGGGCCAGGTAATAGCGAAGCTTTTCATTGGCTTTGCGCAAGCGGGAAACCTGACGATACTTTTCCAGCACGATGGCCAGCACGGCGATGGAAACCACCACCAGCACATACATCAGAATGCCGCCCCGCAGTAAAAGGTTCATAATGGTCATTTGACTCCTGAATCGGTTTTAAACAAGGCGGGAGGCTGTTATCTCCCGCCTTGAATGGGTTTAGGGTGCTGGTTGCAAGATCAACCGTGCTGCTTGGCGAATTCAGCCATGAATTCGGCCAAAGCGTGGGCGGCGGGCAAAGGCAGGGAATTGTAGGTGCTGGCGCGGCAGCCACCCACGTCGCGGTGTCCTTTGAGCCCGATCATGCCATTCTTTTTGGCTTCAGAAATGAACAGGGCTTCCAGCTCCTCGCTGCCGAGGCGGAAAGTGATGTTCATCAGGGAGCGGTCTTCCTTGTCCACGGTGCCTTTGTAATAGCCTTCGGAGGCGTCGATGGCACCGTAGATGTATTTGGCCTTGGCGATGTTGTTCTGTTCGATCATCTTGAGTCCGCCGTATTCCTCGATCCATTTCAGCACCAGGCCGATCATATAGATGGTGAAGGTGGCCGGGGTGTTGTACATGGAGCCGTTTTTGGCCATCAGCGGATAATCCAGCATGGAAGGCGCGCCGGGGATGGCTTGTTCCAGCATGCTCTTTTTAATGATGACCACGGCGGTTCCGGAGGGCCCCACGTTCTTTTGGGCGCCAGCGTAGATGAGGTCATATTTCTGCACGTCGATGGGCTTGCTCATGAAATTTGAGGACATGTCTGCGATGAGGGGCAAGCCGGCGGGAACGTCCGGATCGGTCTTCCATTCGCTGCCGAAGATGGTGTTGTTGGTGGTGATGTGCAAATAGGCGGGATTGGCTGAAAGCTGCCAGGTTTTGGGGATGTAGCAGAAATTGCGGTCCGCGCTGGAAGCTGCTTCATGCACGCTTTTGCCAAGCTTCTTGGCTTCGGCAATGGCTTTTTTGGACCACACGCCCGTGTTTATGTAGTTAGCTTCCTTGCCCTCAAAGGCAAAATTCATCGGCACCATCAGGAACTGGAGGCTGGCCCCGCCTTGCAGGAAGAGCACCTCGTGGTCGTCACCGAGGCCGTAGATGCGCTTCACGGCAGCGTTGGTCTCGTCGATGATGGCCTGGTATTCCTTGCTGCGGTGGCTCATTTCCATCACGGAAAGTCCCATGCCTTTGTAGTTGAACAGATCGGCCTGAGCTTCGCGGAGCACTTCCTCCGGAAGCACCGCCGGACCTGCGTTGAAGTTGTGTACGCGTTCCATTTTTTCCTCCTGGAACAGATATTTTTTGCTGAATACAAGCTTTTCAGAGGCCGTGTTTTCAGGCAAGCCTTTTTTTCGGTCCCAAGAAAATTGTTGACGTATTCCGGCCGCCCAGCATCTGGAGACCAAGGAACAAGCACATGATCCACAAGCTGTTATCCGATAAAAAAATAGTGCTGGCCTCAGCCAGTCCCAGACGTGAGGCCCTGCTGAAAATGCTTCAGCTCACCCCCCTGATCATTCCGGCCAGGGTGGATGAGCCCATAACCGGTGAAAAGCCTTATCTGCAGGCCATGCGCCACGCCCGCAACAAAGCCCAGACCATTGCCGCGAGAATGGACGCCGAGACCCTGGTGATCGGGGCGGACACCATCGTGGTTTTGGACGGCGTGATCCTGGGCAAACCCGCCGATCAGCGCCAGGCGGGAGAATATCTGAACCTCCTCTCCGGCCGCACCCACAAGGTTTACACCGGCCTCTGCCTTTGCTGGCGCAAAGCCTGCTTTGCCCGCCACGAACGCAGCTTGGTGGAGTTCGCGCCGCTCTCTGAAACTGAGATCCAGGCCTATGTGGAAACCGGGGAACCACTCGACAAAGCCGGTGCCTACGGCATCCAGGGCTACGGCTCGCAATTCATCCGCCGTATCCAAGGCTGCTACTTCAACGTGATGGGATTTCCCATCCATCTCTTTTACAAGATGTTGGGTGAGCTGTTTAAAGAAAATGCTTTGTAAAGGATGAGCTATCTTATTGCCTATGAAATATCTGCATAATGCCAAGTTTTACCTCGAGGGCAATTTCGCCAACCCGGTTACCGCTCTCCTGGTGGATGCCGGCAGGATCGTGAAGCTGCTAAGCTCCGAAGATCCCGTTCAGCCCAGCTGGGAAAAGGTCGATCTGCGGGGCGGTTGGGTCTATCCCGCTTTCATCGACGCCCATACGCACAGCTTTTCCGGCGGCCTCTATGAAGACGGTGTTGATCTATCCGCCTGTGCCAGCATCGACGAAGTGCTGTCCCTGCTCTTTGTTGCCGCCAGCCAGAAACCGGAGCTGATGATCGGCTGGCGCTTCGACGAAGGCCGGATCAGGGAAAAACGCTTCCCCACCATCCAGGAGTTGGATTCCGTCTGCCCCGGTCCGAGGCTGATGCTGCGCCGGGTGGACGGGCATTCCTGCGTGCTCAATTCCACCGCCCGCAAAGCAGTGCCGGGCCTGGTCAGCCAGGCTGAGGTGCTGATCGCGCAGGACAACGATCTGGCGGTGAATTGGCTGCAGGACAACTGCTCTGACGAAACCATCCTCCGGGCCTATCACAACGCTGCCCAAACAGCGCTGAGGGGTGGTTTTTCCACCCTGCACACCATGATCGGCGACGCCCAACAGAGCGTTCAGCACTACCGCCTGATCCGGGACCGGCTGAATGAATTCGCGGTGAGTTTCCAGCTCTATCCCCAAAGCTTCAACCTCCCCGCCGCCTTGGAACTTGGCGCCAGCCGGATCGGTGGCTGCATCCTGGCGGACGGCTCCATCGGCTCCCGCACAGCCGCTCTGGGCGAAGCTTACGCCGACAGCGACAGCCGGGGGATCCTCTATCAGAGTGACCAATTCTGGAATGATTTCGTGGCCCGGGCCCATCAACGGGGACTTCAGGTTTGCGTGCACTGCATCGGTGATGCCGCCATCCGCCAGATCAACCGGGCTTTCGCGCTGTTGCCGGCGGATGAGGTGAGGGAATTGCGCCACCAGTTGATCCACTGTGAAATCACGCCCGACGCGCTGGTGGACGAAATAGCCGCTTCCGGCGCCGTGCCGGTGATGCAGCCGGCCTTCGATCTGCTTTGGGGCGGGCCCGACGGCCTCTACGCCAAGCGTCTGGGATCCAGGCGCGGGAGCATGAACCGCTTTGGGACTTTTACCGGCCAGGGTGTGCGGGTCTGCGGCTCCAGCGACTGGTATGTTACCGACCTGAACATCGCCATGTCGCTCCACGCCCTGATCCATCATCACAACCCGGCGGAACGCCTCTCCCCGGCTGACGCGATCGCCATCTACACCGCCAACAATGCCTGGCTGAATCACGAGGAAAGTTCGCGGGGAAGCATCGCGGAAGGGTTTTGGGCGGATCTGAGCGTGATGGACACCGATTTCACCCGGCCATTCAACTGGCCGGACTCCCGCGCCAGTTTTATTTTCCGCTCCGGAGAAATGGTTTATGCCGCCAACCCCGCCTGAATTCAGCGCCGCCCAACTGCGCAAGATTATCAAAGCCGAACTGGCCGAGCATCCCAAGGCCCGTTACGCCGACCTCTACAAACTGCTGCACCAGGCACATTACGGACCCACCCACATTGTTCCGGATCCTGTGGCCATCGCCACCGACATCCGGGAAGAGCTGGCCGGGATCCAAACCCAAAACTGCGGTCCCAGCCAGGACATCGGCTGCGGCAAAGGCTTTGTGCGGCTCAACCTGATCGCCCTCACCGGAGGCAGGGATCTGTCGGGACCAAAGAGCCACCTGTTGCGCGATCAGCTGCTGCGGGAGGCCTGTCTAAAGGTGCAGCCTGAACAGGTAGAACTGCTCACGCGAAGCGTGCTGGCTTCCAGGCTGGAGGATGCTTTCACGCAGCAGGACTGGCAAGCCGCCTGGAAAAAGGCCCAGCCGGTGGTGAACGAATTCCTCTTCCCCACTTTCGCCGAACGGGCCCTGATCGATGCCTGCCTCAAAAACGGCGCCATGCCCTCCCACACAGATGACTACCGCTATCTCTACAAACCGCATTACCGCGTGATCCATCACAGCCTCCTGGGCAAATTCAAAGCTCTCAAAGGATAAGCCATGAACCCCGTCCGCGTTCGTTTCGCGCCCAGTCCCACCGGATTTTTGCACATCGGCGGACTCCGCACCGCCCTCTATGACTTTCTTTTCGCCCGCCACAGCGGCGGCACTTTCATCCTGCGCATCGAGGACACCGACCGCAACCGGTTGGTGGAAGGCGCAGTGGAAAACCTGATCGCTTCGCTGCAGCGCCTGGGGCTGGATATCGACGAAGGTCCCGGCCTCGGCGGGGACTTAGGGCCCTATGTGCAGAGCGAACGTTTGGAGCTCTATCACCGCGAGGCCCAACGGCTGCTGGACTCCGGCCATGCCTACCATTGTTTCTGCACTCCCCAAACCTTGTCCCAAATGCGCGAAGAACAGCAGCGGAAAGGCGAATTCGTGAAATACGACCGCCGCTGCCGGAACCTTCCCCCAGCTGAGGTGCAAGCCCGCCTGGCCCAAAACGAGCCTCACGTTGTGCGCCTGAAAATGCCTGACAACCGGATTTTCGGCTTCGACGACCTCATCCGGGGCCACGTGGAAATGGATGCCGCCCAATCCGACGACCAAGTGCTGATCAAATCCGACGGCTTCCCCACCTACCATCTGGCCGCGGTGGTGGACGACCATTACATGCAAATTTCCCACGTCATCCGCGGCGAGGAATGGCTCTCCAGCACGCCCAAACACATCTGGCTGCACGAATGCCTGGGCTGGCAAACCCCGCTCTGGGTGCATCTGCCCCTCATCCTCAATCCCGACCGCAGCAAACTTTCCAAGCGCATGAACGACGTTTCGGTGGAAAGCTATCTGCAAAAAGGCTACCTCAAGGAAGCGCTGCTTAACTTTGTGGCCCTGCTGGGCTGGCACGGGGCGGATGACCGCGAAACCTTCAGCCTGGAAGAGCTCTGCGCGGAGTTTTCCCTGGAGCGGGTAAGCAAATCTGGGGCTGTATTCGACCTCACCAAACTGGACTGGATGAACGGCTGGTATCTGCGCAATCTGCCGCTGGAAGAAGTTGTGGAGCGCTCCCTGCCTTGGTTCGAAGAGGAAAAACTGCCTCTGCCGGACAGCGCCACCCTCGCCCGGATCGTGGCTGCAGCGCGCGAACGCTGCACCCTGCTGCCGGAGATCGCGCAGTACGCGAAGATGTTCCTCCGCCCGGCTGAACTGAGCGCCGCAGACCTGGCTTTGCTTGATGCCGGGGATTCCCGAAAGGTGCTCCGCTGGTTTCAAAACCAGCTTCCGGCCGAAGGTGAGATCGATGCCGCCAGCCTCGATGCCTTGGTTAAAAACGGCATGAACGAACTTGGCCTCAAAGGCAAAGCCTACTACACACCGCTCCGCCTGGCCCTGATCCACCAGGCCCACGGGCCCGAACTTCACACCACCTTTGCCATCCTCGGTTTAAAAGAGGTTCAGCTGCGCCTGGCCGAGGCACTCCAGGATCACAACCTCACATAACCGTTACCTACTATGTATGAGGGGCCACTGCTTTTACCCCGGTTGTAATTGACCGGAATCCCGCCGCCCCGGCCCAAAACCCCTTCCGGTCCACTTCCCATTCGCCTCCCGCTGAGTTCCCGTCCAAGCAGCGGGAAGTAAGCGGGAGGCAGTCAAGGGGTGAATTGGCTGGGGTCAAGGGCGGGAAGTTGGCCACAAACCTACAATACCTTCTCAGATAAACAGTTACACCCGGCGTGAGGAAATAATTCCACAGTCTCAATCTCTGTTGCCATGAATTTCGCTTGACCTTTCGACCGGATGGTATCATTTGGTCGAATGTTTGAGGCTGGGAGGCGGGAAGCCGCTCCCAAAGCACTCACGCGGAAAGAGAGGTGGACGATGAGTCCCATCCTGGACAAAAAAGAACGCATCCTGGCGGCGGCCACGGAACTGTTTTCCCGCTGGGGTTACAACAAGACTTCCCTGGACGAGGTGGCGGCCCGGGCGCGGATCGCCAAGGCCACCATCTACTACTATTTTCCCGGCAAGGATCAGCTGTTCATCGCCGCCTTCAGCGCCAAGGCCGAGGAACTCTTCGCCAAACTGGACGCGGAGATCGGGTCCGCGCAGAGCTTTGAGGACAAGCTGTCCTGCTTTCTGCGCCTGCCCATGACCTACATCTTTGAGAACATGCCCATCCTGATCGAGGCCATGCATCAGATCCCGGCGGATTTTCTGGAAAACATGGAAGTGCACCGCAACGACTATCACAACCGCATGAACGCCCTGCTGGCCGGCATCATGGATTACGGGCAGAGCATCGGCATCATCAACGAGTGGATGGATTCCCAGCGCTTCAGCGAACTGATCAACGATTGGTTTATGCTGGGCGACAGCTGGATCGACCTCCAGGAAAAAGACAAGATCATCCGGCGCATCGAGCGGGACCACGAACTGATCGTCCAACTTCTGCTGCACGGCATCATCAAACCGGGACGGGAGAACTCGGCGCGCAACAAATCCGACGGAGCTTGAAACATGAAACGTCACTTTATCCTAATGCTGCTGCTGGCTGCAGTCGGCTTGCCGGGCATCACCCTCGAGGAAAGCCTGGAGCTGGCCAGGCAGCGCAACAGCACGCTGCTGATGGCCCGCGAGGAGATCAGCCGGGCAGAGCAGAGTTATCTCGAGGTCAAAGGCGGCTTCTTCCCGAAACTCAGCCTGGCCGGCGCTTACAGCCTGGAAAGGACCTATTTGCCCCAATCCGCCCTGTCCGACCCCATCGACCTCACCCAGCTGCTCAATCCGCTCACCGCCAGCGATAACGACTACATGCTGGCCGGTTCGGTCTCCGGCATCGCCAACGCTCTGTTGCCCAGCTCGCCGATGAATGAAGGTTCGCTGGCGGCATCGCTGCAGCTGGAGCAGGTGCTCTTTGCCGGAGGCAGGCTGCGCAACGGCCTGAAGGCCACCCAGCGCTACCGGGACATCAGCCGCCTGAACCTGCAAGTGAAGGAGCAGGAGGAGATGCTGCGGACCATTCAGATGTTCTATGGCTACCTGCTCACAACCCGGCTGGTGGAGGTGCAGGAGGAAGCCCTGGCCACGGTGCGGCGCCATGTGGCGCAGGTGGAGCTGTTTCACCGGGAAGGGCTGGTGGCGGAATTTGACGTTCTGCGGGCCAGGCTGGAAGAGGCCAGGCTCGAACCGCAGCTGTTGCAGGCACAAAACAACCGCGACCTGGCCCTGGCCGCCTTTCGCGAGCAGATCGGCGACGAGCGTGAAACCGCCGTCCCCGAAGACGTGTTTTCCCTGCCGGAACCTCTGGATCTAACTTTGGAGCAAGCCTTGGCCCAAGGCCTGCAGAACCGGGCTGAGCTGGCCATGGCAGGATTGGCCTCCGAGCTGAAGGAACTGCAGTGGAAAGCGGAGCGCGGCAACTATCTGCCCACGCTGGGACTGCAGGCCAGCGCGTCACTTTTCACCGCCGCGGATGGTTTTGCCATCGAAGCAGATGATTTCGGCACCAGTTACAGCGTGGGTATCGGCATTTCGATCCCGATTTTCGACGGCCTGGCCAACCGCGCCAGGGTGCGGGCCGCGCGCCATGATTATCTGCTGTCGCGCCTCCAGCAGCAGGATTCCACCGCCCTGATCCGGCTCGAGATCACTCAAAACTACCATAATCTGCGCCACGCGGAGGAAAACTACCGCGTCCAGATGCAAAACATGCGATTGGCGGAGCGGGGGCTGGAACTCGCGCGGGTCCGCTACGAAAACCAGGTGGGGATCCAGCTGGAGGTTTTCGACGCCCAGACCACCCTGTCGGCCATCAAATTGCAATATTACCAGGCGATCCATGAAGTGATATCCGCCACGCGGATGCTTCAAAAATCACTGGGGACCATTTTGTGAACGGAGACACCATGAAACAGACAATGATCATCGTGGCCGGCCTTCTCATCCTGCTGCTCGCTGCCTGCGGCGGCAAAGACGAGGCGGGCAAAAGCATGGAACAGCTGCAGAAGGAACAGGGGATTCCCGTGCGCGTGAAAACCGTGGCCGCGGAAACATTCAGCAAAGATCTCAGCTACAACGCCAGCCTGGGCGGCAGCTCCGAATCCTTCGGCCTGTCGATGCTGGCCGAGGTGGTGGCCGGAGTCCAGGCCCGGGTGGGAGACAGGGTTTCCGCCGGCCAGGTGATCGTTACCTTTCCCAAAACCACGCCCAGCGCTCAGTTCGAGCAGGCCACCACCGGTTTCAACGCCGCCCGGCAGGCTTATGAGCGGGTGAGAAACCTGCACGCGGAGGGAGCCGTTTCCCGGCAGGACCTCGACAACGCGGAAACGCAGTTCAAGCTCGCCCAGGCCAATCTGGAATCCAGCCGCCAGTTGATCACCGTGCGCGCCCCCATCAGCGGAGTGCTCACCAGCGTGGCTGTGAATCCCGGCGAGATGAGCCATCCGGGGCAGATCCTCTTCACCGTTTCCGGCACTGGCGGCTACAAAGCCAAACTCACGGTTCCGGACAAGGTGGCGAGGGAGCTTAAAACCGGCACGCCCGCCACCGCCACCATCGGGGATGAAGAGATCACCGGCCGGGTCAGCAAGATCTCCCTCGCCCTGGACCCCTACACCCAGGCGGTACCAGTGGAGGTGAGTTTCCCCGCCACGGGACAGCGCATCAGCTACGGCGCCACAGCCGAGATCAAGCTGCAAACCCAGTCTCAGAGCGATGTGATCGTGGTGAACCGGGAGCACATCATCACGGAAAACGGCAAAAATTTCGTGTGGTTGAATGCCAACGGCAAAGCGGTGAAACGCGCCATCGAAACAGGCATGGACAACCAGCTCCAGTTCGAAGTGGTGTCCGGCCTCGCCCCCGGAGACCAGCTGATCACGGAAGGGATCAGCCTGCTGTCTGACAACGCGCTCATCCGCGTGGTGGAGTGAGGGAGGCGGCATGTTCCTCTCCGACCTTTCCGTGAAACGCCCCGTGCTGATCAGCATGGCCGTGCTGGTGTTCGTGGTGTTCGGCGCCCTGGCCTGGTTCGCCCTGCCGCTGAACCTGATGCCGGAAGTCAACCTTCCCTTCATCGTGATCCAAACTGTCTATCCCGGAGCGGGGCCCACGGAGGTGGAAACCCAGGTCACCAAAAAGATAGAGGACGCCATCGCCACCGTGAGCCTGGTGGATTACACCCAGTCCTATTCCCTGGAAAACGCCAGCATCATCATGGTGGCCTTCAAGATGAAGAAGAACGTGGACATCGCCAACCAGGAGATCAAGGACAAGGTGGACGCCATCCTGCGCGAACTGCCGGACGCCATTGAAAAGCCGGTGGTGATGAAGCTGAACATGAACGCCGTGCCTTTCATGGACATCATTTTGAGCGGCAACCTGGACTCCCGCGAGCTCTTCGAACTGGCCGACACCAAGCTGAAAGACCGCTTTGGCCAGGTGGAGGGAGTGGGCGAAGTTGCCGTCACCGGCGGCGCCAAACGCCAGATCGACGTTACCCTCAAAGACCAGGTGGTTTATGAAAACCGGATCTCGCTGCCCCAGCTGCTGCAGATCCTGGCCGCGCAAAACCTGGACATGCCGGCCGGAAACTTCAAACGCGGCTCCCAGGAGTATTCCGTGCGCCTCAAAGGCCAGTTTTCCAGCCTCGCCAAGATCGCCGACGCGGATATCCCCACCGCCTTCGGCATGAAGAAACTGCGCGACCTGGCCCAGATCACCGACAGCGCCGAGGAAGTGCGCAGCCGGGCCATCTACCACAATGTGGCCACCAAAAGCATCCGGGACAATGTGGTCCGCATCTCGCTCACCAACACTTCCGACGGCAATGTGGTGAACATCGCCAAAGAAGTAAGCCAGCTGGTAGCGGAGATCAGGCCCGATCTGCCCGCGGGAATCACCCTGGATATCGTGAGGGACGATTCGGACTTCATCCGCGGCACCGTGAACGACACTTTCACAAACATCCTGCTGGGCATCCTGCTCACCGGCCTGGTGCTGCTGATTTTCCTCCACGACTGGCGCTCCACCCTCATCGTGGCCCTCTCCATGCCCGTTTCCATCATCTCCACCTTCATGTTCATGCAAATCGCCGGCTACAGCTTCAATTTGCTCACCCTGATCGGCATCTCCTGCTCCGTGGGGGTGCTGGTGTCCAACTCCGTGGTGGTGATCGAAAACATCTTCCGCCACAAGGACCTGGGCCAGACCCGCCGGGAAGCGGCCATGCGCGGAACTTCGGAGATCGCCCTGGCCGTGATGGCCAGCACCCTCACGAACATCGTGGTTTTCGTGCCCCTGGCCACCATGAGCAGCCTGGTGGGCCAGTTTTTCCGCGAATTTGCCCTCACGGTCACCTTCGCCACCATCTTTTCCCTCATCACGGCCTTCACCGTTACGCCCCTGCTCGCTTCGCGCCTGCTTTCCAGCGAAGCCAAAACCAACCGCTTCGGCCTTCGCTTCGACCGCCTGTTCGGCAAATTCGCCGCCCTCTACAAAGGCTTCCTAGGCCGCGTGCTCAGCTCCAAAAAACGCAGCCGGGCCATCATCCTGGTCACCGTGGCGGTGCTGGCCCTCAGCTTCGCGCTGATCCCCGTGATCGGCCTCGAATTCATCCCGGAAATGGATCAGGGTGAAATGTCAGTAACCGTGGAACTGCCTCAGGGCCACAACCTCGACCAGACCGCCGCCACCCTGCAAACCATCCACCAGCGCCTGGGCAAGCATCCCGAGATCGTCCACGTGATCACAAACCTCGGCTCCGCGGGCTATGTGGACACCGGCACCCATCTGGCCTCCTGCAGCATCAAGCTGGTGGAAGCCAACCGCCGCAAACTCAATTCCAAACAACTGGCGGACCGCGTCACCCGGGAACTGGCGGACGTCCCCAACGCCCGGATCAAGGTAAACGCCATCAGTTCCGGATTCGGCGAGGACACCGGCCTGGAATTCTATCTCCAGGGCCAGGAAACCGCCCGCCTGGAACAGCTCAAAAGCCAGATCAGCAATCGCATCAAAGATACGCCTGGCCTCACCAACCTGGACACCAGCACCCGCGGCGGCAGAACCGAGCTCACCGTCACCCCCAAACGCTCTGAGATGGCGGCTGTGGGGGCCACGGTTTACGATCTCGCCCTGGCCCTGCGTGCCGCCGTGGAAGGCATGGTCTCCACCCAGTATCACGCAGGCGGCAACCAGTATGACATCAAGCTCTCGCTGGAGGACGCCGCGGTGGATTCCCCGGACAAGATCGGCAACCTGAGCGTGGTGGTGAACTATCAGCCCTATCTGCTTTCCCAGCTGGCGGACGTCTCGTTCGGAGAGGGAACCAACCGCATCACCCACCGCGACCGCAGCAAAACCGTGGTCTTCAGCGCCGGCATCGCCGCGGGCGCCACCATGGGCGATGTGATCTCCGGCGTGAAACAGCGCCTTGAAGGAGTTGAACTGCCCCGGGGCTACAAGATCGTTTGGGGCGGCAGCGCGGAAATGCTCAGCGACATGGTGGGCGACATGCTCAAAACCCTCATTCTGGCTGTGCTGCTCACTTACATGCTGTTGGCCGCCCTGCTGGAAAGCTTCGTGCAGCCGCTGTTCATCCTGGGCACGGTGCCCCTGGCCGTGATCGGCGTAATCCTGTCCCTGCTGATCACAGGCCAGACCTTCAACCTGGTCTCGCTGATGAGCATCATCATGCTGGTGGGGATCGTGGTGAACAACGCCATCCTGCTGCTCGATTACGCGAACCTGCGCCGCAAACGGGGGATCGCGCCCCACGACGCGCTAATGGAGGCCGGCGAGGCCAAACTCAAACCCATCATCATGAGCACCCTCGCCATCGCCATCGGCATGCTGCCCATGGCTTTGGGCATCGGACCCGCCGGCCGGGAACTCCGCATGCCGATGGGCATCGTGATGATCGGAGGCCTGATCGTTTCAGCCTTTCTCACCCTGGTGATCATACCGGCGTTTTACTACCTCACCACGAAATCCAGCCGGCTCGACTGAACTCCCGCCAGATAACTACGCAATTATTGCTTGACAATTCCGCAGACGTAAGCAGAGTGTTCCCAACCATTCCATAGAGTGTAATTTGCGCCCTGATAAGCCGGTTAAGGGATTTTCACATGATCTTCGCATCCGGCTGGCGCTCAGTGCGTTGCCGTCTGCAATTTCAAGCCCTGGCTCCCCGTTCCGATGTCCTTCTGGCCACCGTTCGGGCAGGCTCCGGCAAGATAATTTTGCCAACCCTTGCCAACGGCTTAGTATGTTTACATTGGTAAAACAAAAAAACCGCCCCCGCCCATCCCGGCGCGAGGGTAATACAAATGAATAAAGGATGAAAGATGAAAAAGGCACTTATCTTACTCGTTCTCGTCATCGGCGCGGCCTCGATGTTCGCGCTGCCGCTGAACCCTGGCCAGATGCAGGTCAATGCCGGTACCGGCGTGGGTTGGGGCTTGCCTCTCTACGTTGGCGTTGATTACGGTATCACACCGGACATCACGGTCGGCGGCGAGGCCACCGTCTATTTCTGGGGCGGCACGTATTTCAGCGTGGTCGCCAACGGCAATTATCACTTTGTGAATCTGCTCAATCTGCCTTCGAACACCGACCTCTATGCCGGCCTTTCCCTGGGTGTAAATTCCTGGTACTCCAGCTGGCTTAATCTCTATGGCCAGGTTGGCGGCAGATACTACTTCACCGACAGGCTTGGCGCGAATCTGGAATTCAACGGCGGTCGCCATTCCGGAGCCAAGATCGGCATCACCTACAAGCTGTAACATAACTGTCCGCCCCTCGCGGCAGGAACATATCGGCGCGGAAGATTTGTCTTCCGCGCTTTTTCTGTTATCGTATCTGAAAAAGAAATCCCAGCAAAGGAACAAATCATGATCTCCACAGAAAGAATCGAAACCATACTGGACAAGATCCGCCCCTCCATCCAGGCCGACGGCGGTGACGTTGAACTGGTGAATGTCCGCGAGGACAATGTGATCGAAGTACGTCTGAAAGGCGCTTGCAACGGCTGTCCGATGGCCACCCTCACCCTCAAGGCCGGCATCGAACGCATCATCAAGGAAGAAATTCCCGAGGTGGTGGAAGTCATTTCCGTGAAATAACCCCAGAATCACCCATCCTCAAACCATGAAACCGGGATCCGCTCTGAATGCGGACACCGGTTTTTTTCCACCTCGTTGCGGAAATAGCCCATCCACGCCGGAGTCTAGAGACACAGAAGCATCGATTACAGCATGGCTGGGTACTCGCATTTTCATGCGGATTTACTGATTGAACGGTTTCATCATCCCCCACCCTTCCCTAAACCTACGTCATTCCGGACGCAGGTGCTTCAGCGCCGGAGATCCGTCGGGGTCCTCGCCGGACAACTTGTTGGCCGGTGGGGTGAATCGAATCCAGGCCTGGCGGGAATAGCCGATCCCAGACTCAGGCCAATGCGGGGTCGATCCAGACGCAGTCTGCATCGACACCCTCCCAAGGCATTACCCACACCGTCTGGATTCCGGGCCCGACTGCGTCGTCCCGGAATGACGTAATGGTGGAATCTTCAGCTGAGACATCCCGGAAGGTCGACGTCCCGGTCGACCGCATAAATGGAGCGGCAGACGTCCCCGTCTGCCAGGGCCCAAAGGGCCTTTCAGAACCAACCCCAAGCCCCTGCGGGTCTTCACGGACGGGGACGTCCGTGGCTCCTGCGAGGCCGTCGCCTTGCGGGATTCGCTCTACAAGGCCCAGTACAAGACCTGGTTCGCCAAAAACAACGACGACCTCATGAGCTACTTCACCCGCATCTACGACGGCTACTTCTACAAGTTCTGCGCCATCTTCACCCTGGTGGAAATCTGGGAGGAACTCGGTGAGGCCATCCAGCGTGGCTGCTGCGAACGCTTCTTCGAAGGCATCAGCGTCTCCGAGGAAACCACCGCCCAATGCCTCTACCTCTGCGATTTCTACTTCGCCAACACCATCCCCTTCCTGGAGATCGTGAGTGAACAGGATAAGCTGTCCGGAGAACGCAAGATCGTGGAGATCCTCATCAACAAATACAGCGGTAAAGCCCGCCATTCCGACCTGATGAATATGAGCCACATGAAGAAGCGGGAGTTCAAGGAATGCGTGGAATCGCTGATAGAACGGGAAGCCATTACAGTTGATACGCATACCGGCCCTAATAACAAAGTCGCCCGAATGTATGTTCTGAATGCCGATATCCGGCACTCTTGGGGACAATCCGGGCAATAACAAGCCAACCTTGAATGGGGGGAGGGGATTCCCTCCCCTCAAATAAGCAGATAAGCTTCAAATAAACAAGCCCTTGCTTATTTGCAAGCCATTGTGGCACAAGATTTTAAATCTCAAATTCGCAAAAATGATCTGTCTACTATATATATGTGGAGATTCGTGGGGGGCAAGATGTTATGGGTGTGCTAACTATATGATAATAATATAGATATATATAATATATATTATATATTAATATATTTATATATACTATATGCTACATCCTCCTCTCTGCACTCAAGCCTTGCGTTTTATATAGTAGAGACGCCAAATCTGCGAATTTGACACCTAATTGATACTGTCCCAATCGGTTGCAAATAAGCGGGCGTATG
The DNA here is from genome assembly GCA_020532085.1 of Candidatus Cloacimonadota bacterium. Classification (NCBI taxonomy): domain Bacteria; kingdom Pseudomonadati; phylum Candidatus Cloacimonadota; species Candidatus Cloacimonadota bacterium. The sequence goes on from JAJBAV010000005.1 coordinate 73,245, forward strand.
CTTAACTGAGTTATTTGTGCTTATTTGACCCACCTCTGTCCCTCTGTGCCTCTGTTTTTATAAATCCCATTGATCCCTGTCCATCCTGTTCATCCCTAATCTATTTATTCGTGTAATTCGTGGACACCCCCCTCTTTTGTTACCCACTATTTATAGAGGGTATCTTTAACGCGTCCGGTAAACATCCCCTAAACAACTCGTTTACTTCCCACTGCCGCAATGGGATGTTAATGGGTTGTTCCTGAGATGTGAACAGGCCAGACCCCAGGCTGGGATTATCGTAACCGGCGTAACGATCTTATCCTGCCGATCCCTTCCATCCTGTTCATCCCTGGTCTATTAATTCGTGTTAATTCGTGTTAATTCGTGTAATTTGTGGACAAATAAAACCAAAGGAGGAACCACATGAAAGTCTATTTCAAGAACATGCTCAAAGCCTACCGCGGCGCCTGTGACGGACTGATCTACTACTACAATCCCCGGCTGAACCGGCTCCTGGTGCGAACCTACGCCAAACCCCGCAAAACCGAGAACAACCGGCTCTTTGGCAGGGTTGCCCGCAACCTGAGGGAATTGAATCCCTCCGACGCCTTCATCCGGGACATGACGGTCTACGCCGACATCCACCTGCGCAGAGCGAAAGAAGGAGAACCTGTTTACAACAACTGGTACATGGCCTATACCAGGATGATGTACAATCTCCCCAAACACGATCCCTACGTTCAACTGGAAATACTGACCCGTAACCAGATCGAAGCCAACGACCTCCCCTGCCGGTCTGTGAAAAGAGCTGTGGAAGCGGGCCTGCTTGAATCCGTGCCGGGTTACGAACTGCTCGACAAGTTGATGTGATGAGGGGGATTAAAAGATGAAAAGATGAACAGATGAAAAGGGGTGGAGGGGTGAAAGGGTGGAAGGGTGAAAGGGTGGAACAATGCCTTGAGCGTTTTCACCTGAAGAGCCTTACATTACGTCATTCTGGGCTTGCCCCGGAATCCAGCCCTCATGGGTAATGCCCTTATCAGGGGACGATCCAGACGCAGTCTGCATCGCCCCCGCTTCTGTCTGGATCTGAGATTTGCTATTCCCGCAAGGACTGGATTCGTATCACCCCACCGGCCACCAAGTTGTTCGGCGAGGACCCCGACGTCTCTCCGCGCCGGGGGCGCTCCGTTCCGGAATGACGTGCATTCGGGTCGGATGGGATGATGTTTGCTGGCGTTGGTACCTGTACAGTCGGTCGTCGCGCGGCTTCTCCCCCTTTGCTGTGGGCGCTTCAGGCGAGATCTGGGACCCGCCCGACGCCAATGAACTTGGCAGAATTGGCAGCCCGCGCTATCCCGCTGACCCGGAATGTAAGGATGGCAAAGAGCCGCGGAGGCCGAATGGAAAATAATCAACAAAAGACTTGACTAAATCAGGGGGGTGGAAAAAATTCCACAATTAGCAAAAATACTACTGATCCAAGGGGGTTCAGTGAATAACTATTTCATGGAGACCCATCACCACGAGTGGATCCTGACCAACAAGCTGGGGTCCTACGCTTTGGGAACGGGCAACCTGATCAACCAGCGCAAATACCACGGGCTGCTGATCGCCAGCGACAGGAATTTCAACCGGCACCATCTGGTGGCGGGGATGGAGGAAAAGGTGGAGTGGCGCGGCCAGATCCTGCATCTGGACAGCAACAACTACAGCAACTGCATCTATCCCGAGGGATTTTTGTATCTGGTGAAGCCCTGGCTGCGGCCCTTCCCCACCTTTCTCTATTCCGCGCTGCCGCATCAGAACGACATCCTGATCCGCAAAGAGATCAAGATGGACGCCGATACGAACGCCGTGCTGGTGAAATACACCAATCTGGGGCAGCACAAGCTGCATTTCACCCTGCACCCCAAATTCACCCTGGTGGCGCATCACGAGCTTAACCAGCCGGGCAGCCTGGACCACGAGCAGTTCGACACCGTGTTTGAAAACAACGCAGACGGCTGCGTTTTCCGGGCCACCCGCGCCGCCAACGGCCTGCAGGTCTGCGGAGCCATGCGGGGAGCGGAACTCACACCGAACCGCTATACCTATTACAATGTTTTCTACCCCTGGGAAGTGATGAGCGGATATGCCGGCATCGGCGACCAGATCAGCCTCTTCGAGCTGAATTTCACGCTGGGGATCGGTGAAAGCAAGACCCTGCTCTTCGCGGATCAGCAGATCGCCGATCCGGACAAGACCATCGCCAGGATCGAAAAACGCTACGCGGGCCTGCCCAAACCCAAGGATTTTCCACGGGAACCGGACACCGACGACAGCCTGATCGGCAACCTGGACCTGAACGACAACTACCTTTACAGCCACGCAGAGTATCTGCGGCTGCTGGAATTCGCGCTAAAGGATTTCATCGCCAACGACGACATCGTGGCCGGCTATCCCTATTACGGGGCCTGGGGCCGCGACACCATGATCGTGCTCAATTCCCTGATGCATAACCCCAAAAACCTGAAACTGGTGGGAAAGGTGCTGCTGCGCTACAAACGCGAGTTGAAGGACGGCCTGATCCCGAACATGCGCGCCGAATCCGGCCGGGAGGCGAATTACGACACTGTGGACGCCACCCTCTGGTTCGTGATCCTGATGTGGAAACTGGGCCGCTACAAACAAGACAAAGCCTTTTGGCGCGAGAGCATCAAGCTGATCGAAGAAGTGCTCACCGGTATCCTGAACAATTACCAGTATCCCTTCTTTGTGCGTCCGGACGGCCTGATCGAGCTAAAGGAAGAATTCGCCCACGCCACCTGGATGGACGTGCGGGCGGACGGACAGCCGGTTACGCCAAGGCACGGAGCGCCGGTGGAGATCAACGCCCTCTGGTACAACGCCGTCTGCTGCTATCAGGCCATGTGCGACGAATACCGCCGCCTGGCCAAGATCCGCTACATGCCCATCGAGCAGATCACCGACATGAAGGACCTGATCCACACTTCCTTCCAGAAATTCTGGACCAACGGATATCTGGCGGACCGCTTGCTGGGCGACAAACCCGTCGAAGAGGTGCGACCCAACGCCGTGATAGCGCTTTCCCTGCCCTGGGAGATAGTCGACCGCGATAAAATGCGGCAGGTCTGGGACCGCGCCTGCGCTGAACTTTACACCCCCTACGGCCTGCGGAGCCTGAGCCCGAAAGATTTCCGCTTCCGCAAGAAATATTACGGCACCCAGCGTGAACGCGACCTGGCCTATCATAACGGCAGCGTCTGGGCTTGGCTGCTGGGGCCTTTCTGCGGCCTGTTCCTGAAAATCAACCGCGACCTGCTGCCGCCCCAGGAACTGGCGGACAGGCTGAGCGAACAGATCGACACCTTCCGCTGCAGTTTCATGCGCGGGCACATCGCCTCCCTGGCCGAGGTCTGGGACGGCGACCACCCCCATTTCCCCAAAGGCGCTCCGGCCCAGGCGATCAGCGTGGCCGCGCTCTATAACATTGAGACCTTCATCCAAAGCGTCACCGACGCCCAACCGGCCCCGGCCGCCCGAAAACCCCGCAAGAAACCGGCCAAGAGGAAACAGCCATGAAAATACTGATGTTCACCTGGGAGTTTCCGCCCCTGATCTCCGGGGGCCTGGGCATGGCCTGTTACGGCATGGTGCGCGCTCTGCTGGCTTTGGGCATCAAGATCGACCTCGTGCTGCCCACCAAGGAAATGGTCTATTTCCCGTTGCGGGAGGAAAGCGACGCGGACACCCTGCCGGCTGTGTTCGTGGACCCCATCCTGCAAAGGGAATACCAGCGCCAGAGTTTTGAAACGCTGCATGAACGGCTGGAATACATCGGCATCAGCGGGCGTCCGGAATCCTATTTCCGCCTGTCCGAGCTGAGCGAATTCAACCCCGAAGTGCGCCTGGACCGCTGGCAAACGCAGTTCAACAGCGTTCAGGAGCGCGAGATCTTCGCCGACCTGGCCACCAACCTGACTGGCGATGAGGACCTGATCAAAAAGGTGCAGGAATTCACCCTGCGAGCCGAGCGGTTCGCGCGCGGCCTGGATTACAACCTGATCCACGCGCACGACTGGCTCACCTACCCCTCCGGCATCCTGGCCAAAAAGATCTCCCAAAAACCGCTGGTAATGCACATCCACGCCACGGAATTCGACCGCGCCGGCGGACCCGGCGACGAGCGCGTGCACAAGATCGAGCACGCCGGCATGATGTACGCGGACAAGGTGATCGCCGTTTCGCAGTACACCGCGCAGATGATCATGTCGCGCTACCGCATCGACACGGCCAAGATCCGCATCGTGCACAACGCCTTTTCGCTTTCCGAGGAATCGCTGACGGCCAAGCAGCGCATCTTCAAGGGTCCCACGGTGCTCTTCCTGGGCCGGGTAACCCTGCAAAAGGGGCCGGATTACTATCTGGAAGTGGCCGCCCAGGTGCTGAAAGCGCATCCGGAGGCGCGCTTCATCGTGGCCGGTACCGGCGACATGTCCCGCAAACTATTGCGCGACTCCGCCGCCCGCAAACTGCAGAACAGATTCCTCTTCACCGGCTTCCTGAACCGCAGCCAGGTGGAGGATATCCTGCGCGCGGCCGACATCTACATGCTGCCCTCGGTTTCCGAGCCCTTCGGGATCTCGCCGCTGGAGGCGATGGCCTTCGGCCTCACCTCCATCATCTCCAAGCAGAGTGGCGTGGCGGAAGTGGTGAACCACGCCTTCAAGATCGATTACTGGGACGTGGACCTGATGGCCAATACGGTGAACCATCTGATCGAAAATCCCGACAAATGCCGTAAAATGGGACTGGAAGGCATGCGCGAGGTCACCCAGATCCACTGGAAGGAAGCGGCGGAAAAGATCCGCGTGGTCTATTCCACCACCCTCGCCGAATACATTAAAAGCAATTCCTGACAGGTGTGAAAATATGTTAAACGTGGTTTTCTACTTTCAAGTGCACCAGCCCTACCGGCTCAAACATCTGAATGTTTTGGACATCGGCAAGAACACGGACCATTTCGACGACCGCCTCAACGCCCAGGTGATGCGCAAAGTGGCGGAAAAATGCTATCTGCCCACCAACAAACTGCTGCTGGAACTGATCCGCAAGCTGGAGGGACGCTTCAAGGTGGCCTATTCCATCACGGGCACGGCCATCGAGCAGTTCAAAGCCTGGAGCCCGGAAACCCTGGATTCCTTCAAGGCGCTGGTGGACACCGGCTGCGTGGAGCTATTGGGCGAAACCTACTACCATTCCCTGGCCTTCCTTTACGACACCAACGAGTTCCTGGACCAGGTGACCCTGCACCGGGAACTGATGCAGCGGGAGTTCGGCTATTACACAGAAACCTTCCGCAATACGGAACTGATCTATCAGGACAGCCTTTCGGACCTGGTGTTCGAGATCGAGGGCTTCAAGACCATCATCACCGAAGGCGCCGAACGCATCCTCGATTGGCGCACCCCGCTCTACGCCTATAAAAATTACTCCAAAGACATCAACCTGCTGCTGAAATTCTATCAGCTTTCGGACGACATCGCCTTCCGCTTCTCGAACCGCGACTGGCCGGAATATCCGCTCACGGTGGACAAATTCGTGAACTGGATCGACCACCTCACCCTGGCCGAGACCGAAGGCCGCAACCAGTTCCTGAACCTCTTCATGGACTACGAAACCTTCGGCGAGCACCAGTGGGCTGATTCCGGGATCTTCGACTTCATGCAGCATTTCCCCGGCGAAGTGCTCAAGCGCCAGCACTTGGGCTTTGCCACGCCCAAAGAGACATACGGGCTGGCCAACTACCAGCAGGAAGGGCTGTCCTTCCCCACGCCGGTCTCCTGGGCCGACGCCGAGCGCGACCTCTCCGCCTGGCTTTCCAACGACATGCAGCACAACGCCATCGAAACCCTCTACCGGCTGCTGCAACTGGTGAAACAAAAAGGGGATCCGCAACTGCTGGAACTGGCGCGCAAACTGAGCACCTCCGACCATTTCTACTACATGTGCACCAAATATTTCACCGACGGCGACGTGCACAAGTATTTCTCGCCCTACGATTCTCCGGACCAGGCCTACATCTATTACATGAACGCCATGGCCGATCTCGAGGAAAGGCTGAGCTGAGGCCCGCGGCATGAAAGGCAAGATCATCATCCTGGAAGACGACCTGGTGCTGGCCAGCCAGATCGGCAAAGTGCTGAAGGCAAACGATTACTCGGTGCTGCATTCCACGAATTCGGACGCCTTTTTCGAGGAACTGCGGAGCTTCATGCCGGATGTGATCCTGCTGGATGTGTTTCTGGTGGGCAGCCGGCTGAACGGCATCCAGGTGCTGAAATACCTTAAGGACAACCTGGACTTCAACTACAAGGTGATCGTGATCTCCGGCGAGGTGAACACCGAACAAGTGCGCGAGATCCGGGCCAGCGGCGCTTACCACTTCATCGAAAAAGGCGCCAACTTCAGCATCAACCAATTGCTGCTGCACATAGAAAACGCCGTGACCCTCAAACGCCAGGAAGAGCAAAACCTGGACCTGCAGATCGAGTATCTGAACCTCAAAAAGCAGTTCACACGCACCTTTCCCTTCATCGGTGAAAGCGAAGGCATCTCCAAGCTGCGCAGCCAACTGATGAAGTTCGCCGAGGTGGACGAAGACATCCTCATCCTGGGTGAAAACGGCACCGGCAAAGAGGTGGCGGCCAACTACTACTACGTGAATTCCAAACGTTTCGGCATGCCCTTTCACACCATATTGTGCAGTTCCCTGAACGAATCCCTGATCGAGCGCGAGCTGTTCGGCCGGGAACGAGGCACGGAAGGGGGGCAGGACCGCGGCACAGTGGGCCTGTTTGAAAAATGCTCCGAAGGCATCCTCTTTCTGGATGAGGTGACCAACCTGAGCACGCAGTCGCAGGCCAAGATCCTGCGCGCGGTGGAGAACAAAGAGATCCAGGTGGTGGGCGGCGCGATGAAACAGGTGAACACACGCCTGGTTTACACCTCCAACGCGGAACTGAAGGCTTTGGCGGATTCCGCCCGCATTCGCCGTGATTTCTACTACCGCATCGAAGGCAACGTGATCCAAATCCCGCCGCTGCGGGAACGGGGCGACGACATCCTGCTGCTGATGAGCTATTTCATCACCAGCTATGCCAACAGCTACCATCTAAGCGAGCAGCTGGACCTGCAGGCACTGAAGGACGAACTGCTGTCCTATAAATGGCCCGGCAACGTGCGCGAACTGAAGAATTTCTGCCGCTTCATCAGCATCAACGAACGCGAGATCAGCAACAAAACCATCCTCAGGCATCTGCACAACAAGCTTCTGCAAAGCCAGGACGACGGGGCCGTGGGCATGGACCGCTACTTCCAGATCAAGAGCATCCGGGACAGCACCTCGGCTTTCGAGCGCGATTACATCCTGCATTTTCTGAAGGTCAACGACTGGATGGTGAGCAAAACCGCCCAGGTGATCGGACTCGAGCGCACCACCCTCTATAAAAAGATCAAGCAGCTGGGCCTCGCCCAGATGCTGGAAAACCACTGAAGATGAACAACAACCTCGGCCTGAAGATCGTGGCGCTGCTGATGGCGATATTTTTCTGGCTGCAGATAACCTTGGTGGCGCAGCAGGAAAGCAAAACCAGCCTGCCGCTGAAGCTGGTGAACGCCACCGGGGCCGATTCTTTGCGCCAGCCGCCCCCCAAGATCGCCAGCACCGTCCAGGGACGGGGCCTGGATATCCTGCGCCTCAGATATTCCCCGGCCCACATCCAGATGGAGGCCGCGGATTATTGGGCGGGAAACGCGGCGGACTATCTGGCCCTGGAGATCCCGGAAAAGCTGAATGTGAAAGTGCTGGGAGTGATGCCTCCCACCCTGGCGGAGCAACTGAGCCAAGCTGGCCAGGCACAGAAAAAGACCAGCCCGGAAACCAGCCAGAACGGCAAAACCACCGCCCAACCCGACGGAACCCCAGCTACCAAAGCCGCGCCTGAGGATCACGAACAACTGGAAACCAGGATCCTCACCGACCTGTTGATCACGCCGCCGGCGAAAGTGAAGATCTTCCCCGCCCGGGCCTCGTTAAAAGTGCGGGGCAAAGCTTCCCTTCTGGCCTCCCTGCCCGGAGGTGTGCGCGTTTACACAGCCGCCCAGCCCGATGCCGGAGGCCTGTATAGCGTCCGGTACGAAGTTCCGGAAGGAGTCACCGTGCAGGACATCACCCCCAAACAGGTGCGCGCTTCGCGATGAACCGCATCCTGGCCTTCGAATCCTCCTGCGACGACACCTCCGTGGCCATCGTGGGCGACAACTATGAAGTGATCTGCAACCTGGTCTCCACCCAAACCGATCACGCCGATTTTGGCGGGGTGCTGCCGGAGCTGGCTTCCCGCCTGCACCTGCAGAACATACTCCACCTCACGGAAGCGGCCTTGGGCAACAGCGGCCTGCGGCGGGAGGACATCGCCGCCCTGGCGGTTTCCATCAATCCCGGGCTGATCGGATCACTGATCGTGGGCCTGGCCTTTGCCAAAAGCCTGGCCTGGAGCTGGCATAAGCCGCTGATCACCGTCAATCACATGCTTTCGCACATCTTTGCCAATTTCATCGAGCATCCGCGCCTCCGCCCGCCCTTCCTGGCCCTGGTGGTATCCGGCGGACACACGGAGTTGGTGCATTTCAGCACCCTCACGGATTTCACGGTGGTGGGCAAAACCCTGGATGACGCTGCCGGCGAGACTTTCGACAAGACTGCCAAGCTGCTGGGGCTGGGCTTCCCCGGCGGTCCGGAACTGGACCGGGCTGCCCAGAGCGGAGATCCGGCCTTCCACAACTTTCCCCGCGCCCTCAAACGCAGGGACGACATGAACTTCAGCTACAGCGGCCTGAAGACCGCCGTGCTTGAGTATCTGGCCCGGCACGAACGGGAGTTTGTGGCCGCGCATTTGCCAGACCTCGCCGCCTCGATCCAGCAGGCCATCATCGACCCCCTGATAGGCAAATCCCTCAAATACGCCCTGGAACAGGGATTGGACACCATTCTCCTGGCCGGTGGGGTGGCCGCCAATTCCGCCCTGAGGAAACAACTCAGCGCTAGTGCCAGCGCGCGGGGCATCGAGGTTTGCATCCCTTCGCAGAAGCTCTGCGTGGACAACGCCGCCATGGTGGGGGCCGCAGCCATTCCCAAACTTCGGGAGGGCCAGTTCGCGGCGCTCGACGTCAACGCTTTTTCCACCAAGGGCACCAAGACCCTCTGAGCGCAAGCGGATGATGACACCCTCCGTTCCAAGATTGGCATTGACAGATAAGGCCCCCGCAGGTTTTGACTCTTGCCCAAAGCAAGAAAGGACAAGCTGATCAACCCATGAACCTGCACAAGATGCTCATCCGCCTACTCAAACTGCTCTTCGGTGATTTCAACGGAGTGCAGGTATTCCTTTATCCCATGACCTTGTTCTATTGGATAGACACGGACAGCTTTTTGTGGGCCTCCACCGGGTTATTCACTTCGCAGAAATACTTTTTCCCCCTGGTGGTCTTCCTGCTGGCCTTCATCTACGTGGCCTTTCTGGTGGTCAAGAACCACAGCGCCCTATACAGCGACCTGAGGCCGCATCCCGCCGCGGAAAAAAGGTCCTTCAACCTCACGGTGATCGGCCTGCACAAGCTGCTGCTGATCATTCTCTTCGCCGCGGGCATGATCTATCTGGTGGCGGCGTTTCTGAACCATTTCTACGGGATCGCGCTGCCACTCAAAGTGATCTACCTGGTGCTGGCCAGGCTGGTGTGCGTGCTGCTGATCCTGGGCTATGCCATCCGCAACAGCTGGACCCGGCCTTTCCGGGAACGCGGACTGGACCTGACCCGTGCCCTGGCGCTGGTGCGCAGGGAATATCACGAGCGTCAGGGCCGTTATCTGCTGCACGCTGTGGCCTATGTCTTGCTGGCCGTCATCTTCTCGGCGTTTTACAACCTGATCGTGCTGAACGTGTTCTACCTGCTCTTCAGCATCGTCGGTGTCTCGCCCAACCTCTATCTAGCGGTCACCAACGGTTTCCCGGCCCTGTTCTACGATATCCTGGTGATCTGCGTGGCGGTGATGCTCTCCAACCTGCTCTTCTCTCCGCTGGTGAAGCTGGGGGTGGACCTGGCCGAAAGGCTGCATCCGCGACGTTTTCAGACAGCTGAGGAGGCCCCGGTTGGCGAAGCGGACTAAGAAACGCGTTTCCCCCCAAGCCAGGCCCCGGGATCTGTCGCTCTGGCTCTATCTGCTCATTCTGCTGCTCTGCGCGGCGATCGTTTGGATGGTTTCCCGGCGGAATGACTCGGTCCAGGTTCCCACGGAGGAGCAGGCCACCCGCGGCGGGGAATTCGACCTGGACAAGCTGAATGGATCTCTGGAAGCCAAGTTTTCCCTGCCCCAAGGCGGAATCACCCGCTGGAAATCGCGCGGGGTGGAGCAAATCACCCTGCCCGTCGACCGCAGGAAAATGGACCTCAGCTATGCCAATTTTATCGTCAAGGGCGTGTTTGAGGCCCACGGCGCCGCTCTCAGCGCCGGCAGGGTGGAAAGTAGAGGGCAGATCCTCACTTTTACCCGGGGTGAAGATGAGTATGTGGTCAAACTCGTTTACGCCAAGCCTTCCAGCCAGGAATCCTCAGCAAAGAAATACCTGGCCATCGTGGTGGACGACTTTGGCTCGGTGGCTGACGAGATGCTGCAAAAGTGGCTTGACCTGCCCACCGAGGTAAGTTTTGCCATCATCTCCCGCCTCAGGCACAGCGAGGAAACCATGAACCGCGCCCACGCCCAGGGCCGCGAAACGCTGGTCCACGTCCCCATGGAGCCGATAGGCTATCCGCGCCAGAATCCCGGCGAAGACCCCATCCTGGTGCAAATGGACCAGGCCCAGGTGGAAAAGACCCTGCTGCGCCATATCAACTCGCTTCCGCTCTGCACTGGCATAAACAACCACATGGGCAGCTTGGCCACCACCGACAGCAACATCATGGGCTGGGTGATGGGAGTGCTGAAAAAGAAAGGCATGTCTTTTTTGGACAGCCGCACCTCCAACGTCTCGATCGCCTATCAGGCGGCCCAGAAAGCCCGCGTGCCGGCTTACCGCAACGACCTCTTTCTGGATTCGCCAGACATTTCCGACGCCAATCTGGAAACCAGGCTCCGTCTGGTGCAGGAGCTGGGGCAGCGCAAAAACACCGTTGTGGTGATCACCCATTGCCACAATGCCGACAAGCTGGAATATCTGAAAACTTTCATGAACCGGATCCAGGCGGCGGGTTTCACCCTGATCCCGCTCTCCCAAGTGGGCAAAACCGACGTACCCCAGATAATGTGAGGATAATGTGAGTTTCTTCAGCGCGGTCCTGTTGGGCATTTTACAGGGTTTGACGGAGTTTCTGCCGGTGAGCAGTTCCGGCCATCTGGTGCTGGCCCAGCACTTCTTTGGGATCGAGTCCGGCGGCGACGCCCTGTTTGAGGTCTTCCTGCATCTGGGCACTCTGCTGGCCGTGCTGGCCTTTTTCCGCCGGCGCGTCTGGGTGCTGCTGGTATCGCTGTTCAGCTGGAAGCGGACCCTGCGGCATGAAGCCCACCGCCGCAACCGCAACGTGATCCTCTACTTGTTCTGCGCCACCCTCGCCACCGGCCTGATCTACCTGTTGTTCGGGGACCTTTTCGAATCCCTTTACGCCAAGCCCCTGGTGGTGGCTTTCATGCTGCTGGTCACGGGGATCATCGTTTTTGTTTCAGACCATCTCCGCTCCGGCGACATCCCCGCCTCGAACATGGGCGTCCCGCGCGCCGTTTTCATCGGCCTGATCCAGGGAATTGCCATCATTCCCGGGATCTCGCGTTCCGGCTCCACCATCGCGGGTTCGCTGCTGGCCGGCCTCAAACGGCGGGACGCGGCGGAGTTTTCCTTTCTGCTCAGCATACCGGCCATCCTGGCGGCAAACTTTGTGAACTTCGGCCTCTTCAAACAACTTGGCTGGCCTGAGTTTGGCATCTATCTGGGCGGTTTTGTGGCTGCCTTCGCGGTGGCCTATCTGGTGATCGGCGGCCTGCTGGAACTGATCTCCCGGGCCAGGCTCAGATATTTCGCCTACTATTGCTGGGCGCTCGGCCTGATCAGCATCGCGCTGCTCCTCGGGAAACCCTGATGGCCATCGACGCCCTGGAATTTGACACCGTCAAACTGAGCCTGGGAGACAACTTCCTGCTCACCGGCGGCGACGCGTTCCTGATGGATACAGTCACCGACAGGGTTCGCCAGGAACTGAAGCAAAATGACGATGTGGACTTGGTGATCGTCTATGGAGATGAGGCCAGGAGTGCCCAGATCAACGATCTGCTGGACACCTACTCCATCTTTTCCAGCGCCAAGCTGATCCTCTTCCGCAATGCCGACCTGCTCAAAAAAGCAGAGTTGGAATGTCTGGCGAACTATTTTGCGGACCCTTCCCCGCAGCAGAGCCTGGTGATCACGGCGGAAAAGATCGACGCCCGCCTTTCCGGCTGGAAGAAGATCAAAGAGGCCTGCGAAACCGTCACCTGCGAACCGCCCCGCCATGGAGGCATGTTCGCGGCCTGGCTGGACAAGGCTTTGGCCCGTCTGGGCAAATTCATGCCCCAACCCGCCCGCTACGCTTTCACCAACCGCGTGGAGCTGGATTTCGCCAGCGCCAACAACGAGCTGCAGAAGCTGGCCCTGCTGGTGGGTGACCGCAAACAGATCACTGAAGCCGATGTGCTGCGTGGCATTGGCTCTTCCCGCGTGGGCACCCAGATCGCCTTTGCCAAGGCCCTCGGCGAAAAACAGCCCCGGGAGGCCCTGACCCTGCTGGACCGCCTGCTGGCCTCGGATCAGAAAGCCTTGCAGATCACCAGCCAGATCAACCGCGTCTTTCTGGTGATATACCACATCCTGCTTATGAAGGAAGCCCATCTCAGCCCCGCCGAGATCAGTTCCAAGCACCTCATGGAAGTTTTTGCCGACCAACGCAAATTCTACCTGGGTTTCGCCCAGAAATACACCCTTCCCCAGCTGGAAAAGATCCTGGCCATCCTGCTGGACACCGATTCCAAGCTGAAAACCAGCCAGGGCAGCGACGCCGTGCTGCTCACCACCTGCATCCTGAGGATAATGGAAGCCGCGTGAAAAACCTCGGCGTATTGCTGCACATCAGTTCCCTGCCCTCGGATTTCGGCATCGGCGACCTTGGCCCCGCGGCCTGCCAATTTGCCGACATCCTGGTGGAACGCGGCATCAAATACTGGCAGATCCTGCCCCTCTATCAAACCGGGTACGGCAATTCGCCTTACAATCCCATCTCCGCTTTCGCCCTCAACCCCTATCTGATCAGCCCCGACCTGCTCTATGAAGACGGCCTGATCGACCTGCCTGACCTCGACGCGGCCAGATTGCCAGTAACCGACCATGTGCCCTACGACGCGGTTTACCGCCTCAAGGATCCGCTCATCGCTAAAGCGGCGGATAACTTCCTTTCTGACATTGAGATATATGACTTCATCGAAAGCAACGCTTTGTATATGAAGCCCTATCTGTCATATATCACATTGAGCAAACTGTATGGCGACGACAACTGGCAGCTCTTCCGAGAGGAGCACCAGCACTATTCACCGGAACTCTACGCCAGCCTGTTCAAGCGCTATGGACGCCAGATGCTGCGTACGGCCTGCGCCCAGGCCATTGTGAAGGACCAACTCAACCGCCTCAAGGACTACATCAACGACCAAGGCCTGCTGCTGATCGGCGACATGCCGCTCTACCTTTCCTATCACAGCTCGGAAGTATGGGCAAATCCGCAGCTCTTCGATCTGGATGACGACGGCAACCGTCTCCGCGTGGCCGGAGTTCCGCCAGACGCCTTCAGCGAAAACGGCCAGCTTTGGGGAAACCCGCTCTATCGCTGGGATGTGATGCGCCAGGATGGCTTCCAGCTGTTCACCCATCGCATCCGCAACGCGCTGGTCCATCTGGACAAGGTCCGCCTCGATCACTTCATCGGCTACGTGAATTACTGGGCTGTGCCCCTGGCTTCTGACGGGACCGGGGAGCAGCCGGAACTCCCGGCCACGGCCCTGGAAGGAAGCTGGGAAAAGGCCCTGCCGGAGGATTTCTTTCCCCTGCTGCGGGCGCTGTTCCCCGCGGACCGTTTCATCGCGGAGGATCTGGGCATCCTCAACGCGGAAGTCTGTGCCTATCGCGACCAATACGACCTGCCGGGCATGATCGTGCTTCAGTTTTGTTTTGAGGAGAGTGTGCCCCAAGTGCGCGAATTCCCGCCCGAACGCTTCCTCTACACCGGAACCCACGACAATCCCACCATCCGCGAGTGGTTCGGCAACCTGGCCGAAGATTCACCCAGCCGCGTTAATTTGTTCCAGTTCATCCGGTCGAACGCTTCGCTCTTTGCCGGCCTCGGCTTGGAGGATGTTGCGGACATAGAGAGGTCCATCCACCGGATCATCTGCCTCATAGCCGAATCCTCCGGCTGCGCCAACATCATCATCCCCGTGCAGGACATCCTGGGACTGGATTCCTCCGCTCGCATGAACGTTCCCGGCACGGCCCTGGGCAACTGGCAATGGCGGCTCACGGATTTCGCGGAATTGCTTAAAACCCCCTTCCCCTGCGACACCTGAGCCTTTCCGCCAACCGCGCTCCCAGGCTCACATCCTCTTCACCATCACAAACATTGACAAATTCTCAGCTCTCAGCCAAGCTGCGCCATGCCATAAAAACCCAAGGAGTGGGATATGCTGCACGATCTGATCGTAAAAAACCGCAGTTACCGCCGTTTCGCTGAAAATCAGCGCCTCCGCCGCGAGGACCTGCTGGCCCTGCTAAACAACGCGCGCCTATCCCCCAGCGCCATGAACCGCCAACCCCTGCGTTACAGGCTTGTTTACACCAAGGAGGAATGCGATCTGGTTTTCCCCCACACCCGCTGGGGCGGTTATCTGAAGACCTGGCCCGGACCCGCGCCAGGCCAGCGTCCCGCCGCCTATCTGATCATGTGCCTGCCCCGGGAAGCCGGCCCGATGCAGTTCATCGATACCGGCATCGCCGCCCAGAGCATTCTGCTGGCCGCCGCTGAACAGGCTTGGGGCGGCTGCATGCTGGGTTCCGTAAACAAGGACGAAGTGCGGCGGACCTTCCGCTTGCCGGAAGAACTGGAAATAGCTCTGGTGATCGCGCTGGGCGTTCCCGCGGAACAAGTGGTGCTCGATCCCGCCCGGGCTGATGGCTCCATCTAATACTGGCGGGACGGCGAAGACATTCACCACGTTCCCAAACTGGACCTGGAGGACCTGCTCATCCCGGAAAGCTGATCCGGAAAGTCTTTCGCGCCTATCCCCCAAGCCAGCCTCCCGCGGCCTCTTACCCGGCTGTCCGGGAATTGTGAACTATCCCAACTAATACTGTCAAATTAACAATTTTCATCTTGACAGTTTTAAACTCTGGCCAGAGCATGAAATCCGATGTGCGGGACCAAGCCAGGCTTGGTCGATATTCTTATTCAACAATATGTTAACCAAAGGTCGAAGGAAGTATGGCCGGTAATGTTAGCCGCTTTTCAATCGCCAATATTGGGTGTTTTCCTCCCCACCAGACTGGGGATGGACCGCAAAAATTCCCTTCAGTTTCGAACCGTGTAGAATTTTGTCCACAATCGTGGGATGAAACCATTGCCATAACCCAATGATCCAAACAAGGAGAGATCATGAAACGTTTTTTATTTGTCCTGATCCTGTTGATAGCCGCGGCCGGGCTTCTGGCCCAAACCACCTACACCTGGACCGGCAGCACCAATCAAAACTGGAGCACATCGGGAAACTGGAGTCCCAACGGAGTACCCACCAGTTCGGATGGCGTGATCATCCCCTCAACCACAAACAAGCCGCACATCACCGCCAACTCGTTCTGCAACGGCATGATAATCCAGACAGGCGGCGAACTGCGGGTGCTCTCATCCTACAGCCTGACCAACGGCGGTTACTTATCCAACAACGGTACCCTGACCATGAGCAGCACCGGCGGAGTCTCGATCGCAAGCAACCTAGATAACTACGGGACCATCTCTGTGACGGGCACCGGCCCGCTTTCTGTTTCTGGAACTGCATACTGGCATCCGGGCTCTTCTACTGTGGACAGTGGTCTCACTTTATTCAATTTTTACGGTAACCTCACCATTTACAATGGGGCCGGATTCATCATGGACAGCGGAGGTAGTGTCAGCTTCAAAGGCACGGCGGATAGCCATATAAGAAATTACGAACCCACCACCGAGTTCGGATATCTGAACGCCGCAAAAACTGCGAGAACTGGCTACGTGAATATCAACTTGGACACCACCCAGCCGTTCAAGATCAACAACGACCTGGTGAACAACATCGGCAACAGGTTCTTTTGCAGCGAAGACATCGTGGTGACCCTGCTGGGCCACCTCCTGGACTACAACCTGGGCAACACTGTCGGAACCTATGGCATCAAATTCAACACCGGCACGCTCAAGATGGACGGTGCTTTCCAATACATCGACCTGCAGGGGCCGGGCTGTTGGCTTTACAACCTCATTTGCAGCGCCACCTCTGGAATTGTCTCAGAATACAACCTCACCCTCATTGGCAACCTCACCATCGAAAGCGGCTATCTTTCCGTGGACGGTTCAAACGACATCACCATCGCCGGCAACTGGAACAACCAGGTGGGGCCGGACGGCTTTGTCGAAGGCGAGGGCAGGGTGATCTTCAACAACAGCACCACCTGGCAAACTATCCTGAGTGATGAAACCTTCAACATCCTGGAAATAGACATGTACTCCGCCCTGCGCTTCACCAGCGGCAAGACCGTCACCTGCGCCCAGTACGACTGGACCTCCGGCGGCATAGACATGAACACCAATGCCACCTTCACCGCGAACGACCTGGCTGATGCCGGAATCTACGGGAAATGGTGGCTTACCGACCAGTTCGGTGCCATCAACGTCACGAACGAGAATGTGGACCTCAAGGGAGACATTACCATCAGCAACGGGTATTTCAACGTTTACAGCTCCGCTGAATACTCCACCTGGAGTTCCTATGACGATGCTTCCCTGGTCATGATTGGCGGGTACCTGGATTTCCACCAGACAGGTATAGCCGTTTACAACGTTTTGGGAAGCCCTGCCCCAACTTACCTTACCCTCAGCATCTCCTCGGGGTACATCAGAACCGAGGGAGATTTCGAAGGCACCTGGTCCGGCTTTGCCCCCACCGGTGGCATCTTTGTATTCTACGGCAGCTCAAACTCCCTGATAGAATTGCAACTCGGCAATTTCTACAACCTCACCATCGCCAAAACCTCTGCCACCGCCACTCTCTGGGGCAACGATTTCGACCTTGGCGGCTGGCTATACGTTTCCAACGGAACCCTGGACGCCAGCGGAATTCAGATCAGTTGTGCCACAGCCTTTATCTCAGGCCAGCTGATCATGAACACAAAGCTCGATTCCGCGGGCGATATAAAATGGTTTAACGACAGCCAACTCACTGCCGCCGACAACAGCATCATCGAATGCGGCGGAGACTGGATCGTGGAAAGCGGAGCCAACGTGCAGATCAATTCCACTTGCCAAGTTTTTTTCACCAGCACTGCTGACCAAACCATACAAATAGATGAAAGCAATCACACTATCGGCCAGCTCGATATCGGCAGGGACAGCTCCGGCGCCACCTACACCGGCGGAGTTTACTCGGTGGCCGCAACCAGCACCGCTGACCTTGACGTGCCGGGAAAGCTGACCATCCGCGCCGGTAACACCCTGGACCTTAATCAGAGGGGGATGAGCGTGGGTGATGATTTGGATATTTGGGGTACCCTGATGGTTGATTCCGGCGAAGTGGTCGTAGCTGATAACGGCGTTGTTTCTGGAGGGACCCTGCAGATAGACACCGGGTCCGTGACCATAAACGGCATTTTCTATTTCAACCCCGCTGGGACCATCAACATCAATTCTGGCACCTTCGCCCTGCCCAATTACAGCCTGGGCATTCCCACCAGTGCCGTGGTTACGCTGGTTTCAGGCACCATCAGATGCGGTACGCTGGACGTGTATGGCACTTTCCAGCCCACGGGGGGAACGGTGGTTTTCAGCTCCAATGTTTCCAGTACCTCCCAAGTCTTTCTTGGCCCCGGAAACTGGCTTCCCAACCTGACCATCGATTCCAACCGGACCTATCACCTCAGCAGCGATATCACCATCAAGGGCGATTTCACCCTCGATTTCGGCGCTTTGGACGTTCAGCACGTTTCCGGCTCACCGGTTTACAATATCTACATAGCCGGAAACTGGTGGAACAACCAGGGTCCCTCGAATTTCATTGAAAGGACAGGCCGCGTGGTCTTCAACGGTGGCGGTCACCAGTATCTGAACACCCCTGAAAACTTCAACATCGTGGAAGCGGACAAGAGCGGCGGCGCGATCCGCGTGAACTACGAAGGCGGTGAAGTGAACATCGCCCAATACGACTGGACCGCCGGCGCGGTGGACATGATCTCGGGAACGCTGAACATCAACGACCTGGCCGACAACGGCCTCTACGGCGCTTACTATTGCAATACCAACTGCGTTCTGAACATCACCGATGATACAGGGGTCAACCTCTTTGGGGAACTGCACGTCTATGGCGGTGAGGTGAACGTGTATTGCAGCAACCCCGCGGTGTTGTACTCCTACTGGCCCGCGGCCGCCACAGCCGGGATCGAGATGGATGGCGGGCGTCTGAGTTTCCGCGATAAAGGCATCTGGCTGCAAAACGGCTACGCCCTGGCTGTGGACATCACCGGCGGCATCATCTGTTCGGCCGGAAATCTGGTTGGCCGCAGGGATTATTTCGCCCCCGCCGGAGGCACCTTCGCCATGATCGGCTCCACCAACGCCACCATCGACATCGACTTCAATACCATCAGTTTCTACCACTTCAAGATCGACAAGGACCTCCCCTCGTCCACTGTGGAACTTGTTAGTGGTACATCTGTCCCCCTGATCTGCCGGGGCAATTTCACCGTTTTTCACGGCACCTTCCACATGAACCGCGAGGACCTGCGCTGCCACGGCAGCATCGGTATCTCCAACGGCGGCAAGATGTCCTTTGCCTCCTACAACCATGTCCGCCTGGCGGCCGATCAGACTTTCAGCGTCTATGCTGGCGGCATGGTCGACGTCTATGGCTCCACCGCCGAACAAGTGACAACCTTCACCCACCTCGACGACGGCTATTTCTACTTCAATGTCAATCCCGGAGGTGACCTCACCGCCCAGCACGTGTTTTTTGAATACCTCAACACCACCGGGGTTTACATCCGCGACGACGCCACCGTAAGCGGCCTTCACTACTGCACCTTCCAAAATGGAATCCCCGGAGGGGTGCTCTTCCGCGTGGACAACGAACAGGACCTGAACATCACCCACGCGAACTTCCCCACCTTTGCCGGTGCCGGCTCCCACAACGTCTGGAAATCGGTGAATGCGGGCACTGTAACCTTCAGCGACTACCTCGGCGTTTTCAGCGGAACCTACTACGAAGATGACCCCAACTATCGGATCCACTGGCTGGGAGCCAGCATGAACCTGCAGATCGTTAACGTAACCTGGGAACGTCCCGACGCTTATGTTTGCGCTCCCGCGACCGTAAGGGTGTATGTCATGAACACTGCCAGCAACACCATCGTTGAACCTTTCCGGATCGACTTCTACAAAAACCTCGCCTCCGCTCCCGCGGCCGGAGAAGTGGGCGACCTGTACCAGGAAATCCCCTCCCTAGACACCGGTCAGGTCAAGTATGTCACCTTCACCAACGTCAGCACGGATGTGGCGGAAACCTGGAGTTCCTGGTTCCGGGTGGACACCGACAATCGCATCGCCGAAACTGACGAATTCAACAACCTCTGGGGGCCGGATTTTGTTCAATGGCAGGCCTTGCCTGCAGTGGCGGACATCTCCATCGCGCCGGGGGCTTATCCCAATTACCTCACCGTGAGCTGGACCTATCCCATTTCGGTAAGCAGGTTCAGGGTTTACAACAGCGACGACCCCTACAGCTTCGTGGATTCAACCACAACCCCCGGCTTCTCCAGATCCTATAACGCGGCGACCGATCCCTCTCACTTCTTCCGGGTGACCGCGGAACGCGACCTGCCCTGATCCGAAAAGAACAATCCATCAAAAGCGGGAGTTCACGCTCCCGCTTTTTGTTTCCCGCGCTGGCGTTGAGCGACGGAGGAGCATCGACGACAACAATGCATATTGTCCTGACACAGCCTGTAGTCCATGCTCGCAAGCTCGCTGGACGCCAGGATGGCGAGGGAGGAGCATCGACGACAGCCACATATACTCCCAGACGACCACGCGTGCCATTTCAGCTCCGGCGGGATAATACAGTTGAGCCTGGATGCACCTATCGCCTTGGACGGCAACAGCTTATCGGTATATATCGCCCGTGATGGACAAATAAACCCGTAACTTTATACATGGTAAGACCTTTGCGTAATACCAAATAGTCCAGCTTTCCAGGATCTACTTTGTAGTTATCCACAATTTTTTCAAATATTCTCAACATGAACCCTGAAAAAGCTCAGTTATCCACACATTTTGCGCTTT